>DATBCN010000076.1:0-4991 GCA_036270475.1 Candidatus Angelobacter sp.
GAACAGAAATTTCTGTGTGCGCTCCACTGCAAAAGCGGGAACGACAACAGAGCCGCCGCGATGGACCGTATCGCGAATGATCTGGGCAAGGCGGGGACGAACCTCGTCATGCGGGTGAGCGCGATTGCCATACGTAGATTCCATCACCAAAATCTCCGGGTCTTCATTTCCGCTTGGCCCCTCGCGCACCACGCCGCCGGGCGTGGATGGTTGCAGGGAAATGCGGCCAATGTCACCGGTGAAAAGAAGTTTCCGGGCAGCGCCTTCCGGGCCGAGAAAAAGCTCAACCATACAGGAGCCGAGAATATGGCCGGCAGGAACAAAACCAAAAGCAAGCTCCGCACACAGCCGCTTGAACTCGCCCCGGGAGACCGGAGTGAACAAGCGCAGGCAGTCCTCGGCTTCCGCCAGTGTGTAGAGAGGCAATGCGGGATGGTGCTTGGAAGATTTCTTTTTGTTGTGGAAGCGCGCCTCTTCTTCCTGCAGGTGGCCGGAGTCCGGCAGAATCACCGAGCACAGATCGATAGTGGGTTGCGTGGCATAGATTTGCCCCTTGAACCCCTCTTTGACCAGCCGTGGAATCCAGCCGCAGTGGTCAAGATGGGCATGCGTCAGGACCACTGCATCAATATTGCGCGCGGGAACGGGCGTATGTTCCCAGTTGCGCACTCTCCACTCTTTTGCTCCCTGAAAAAGGCCGCAATCGATGAGCACTTGCAGTCCTTGCGTGCCGGACGAATCGTCCCGCGTGTTGATGAGATGTTTTGATCCGGTTACAGTGCCGGCAGCGCCAAGAAATTGAAGATAGGCCAAAGTCTCACCTGGTTGAGTTTGTTGAAACTGACCATTTCACAGGAACGCTGCAATGAGCGCAACCACCAAGTGAATATTTCATCCGCAAGAAGGTAAATCCCCGGCGATCTGACTTTGGAATTGGGCGCTGGGGGTGTGGATGACGGCGGATTTTGCAGTCGACTCCGACCCGATGCAGGGAACTCTTGTTTGTGGCAGATGGCGTGTTCATTTCCGAACAGCTTTTTGCGTTAGCGAACACCTGAAAAGTCCCTTTGACCCCGCAACCAAATCAGTTGTATTATTGTTTTCAAATACTTAGCCCTTGTACCAGTTCGGCACAAGAAATGCGGTTTTGCCGTGGTTACTTTTTTGTTCGGCACGAAGAAACTGCAAGTCCCTTTTCGGCGATCGGCGCCGCTGCCCCCTTGATGAAGATGAAGGAGTTGGGTATGCGTGAACTGAGGAAAGCAGGTTTGGCCCTCTGCGTAGGAATGCTTCTACTTGTTCTTGCAGGCTTTGGCCCAAAGCGCACCACAACCTCGCCGGGTGGCGGCGAAAGTGACGCTGTGGCCCGGCATATTGCAGTGCTGAAATCAGGAAAGCCGCAGCAAAAGGCTGCCGCTGCCTACTGGCTGGGCCAGCAAAAGTCCGCCGCCGCTGGCGCTGTTGACCCCCTTCTGGAGTTGCTGGGGGACGCCACTGCCATTGACGCCAAGCAATACCGCCAGCGACCGCTGGAAAAAATGACGCTGGGTGAGGAAGTGGCGGCTGCCCTGGTGAACATCGGCCATCCTTCCATTGAGCCATTGATTAAGGTATTAAAGACCTCTCCTCAAGCGGAGGCGCGCAAGAATGCAGCCTGGGCGCTGGGCGCGCTGCACGATACCGGCGCTACCGCCAACGAGATATAACGAGATATAAGACCGGGACCGGTTCCGCATCACGCATGACAGGGAAACAGGCGGTTCTCTACGCCTTGTCTCGGCTTTGCGATGTCAGGGAAAGTGACTTCTCACCTTGCCCGGTCATGATTTCGGCAAAATAATATGGGGATCTTACTACAAGATCTGCAATACGCCCTGCGCGTGCTGCGCAAGAGTCCTGCTTTTACCGCTGTTGCCGTAATGACGCTGGCCCTTGGCATTGGTGCGAACACTGCCATCTTTACGGTCGTCAACGCGGTGCTGTTGCAGCCGTTACCGTATCCGGAGGCTGACCGGCTGGTTTTTTTGAGCGAAGGAAATCAATATTCCAGCATCGGCTATCCAAATTATCTTGATTGGGTTTTGCAAAACCAGGTCTTTGAGCACCTGGGTGCTATGCAGTCGGCGTCGTTCGTTTTAACTGGCCACGGCGATGCGGAATTGATTCCCGGAAGCTATGTGGCTCAAGGCTTCTTTCCCGCGCTACGCATTACACCAATCATGGGTCGCGATATGTTGCCTGCGGACGACCAGCCCGCAGCTGCACCAGTTGTTTTGATAAGTTACAAATTCTGGCAGCAGAGGCTGGGCGCCGATCCCACCGTGCTGAGACAGGTCATCAACCTGGATGATCGCGCTTACCACGTGGTGGGAGTAATGCCTAGCAATTTTCAATTCCCACTGAATAACTCGGCGGAAGTATTTGTTCCGATTGGCCTGACGGCAAACACCCGAGAAAAACAGGACCGTGCGAAACATGACGGGGTCCAAGCCATTGGAAGACTCAAACAGGGAGTGACCTTTCAACAGGCCCAGTCTGAATTTGGTTTGATCTCGGCGCGTCTGGCGAAAGCTTACCCCGGCGTGGATTATGAAAGACAAGCAGAATTACAGCCTCTGCTAAGTGTGGTTGTTTCCGAAGTCAAAAACTGGCTTTTGATTCTGCTTGCGGCGGTGGGGTTGGTTTTGCTGATAGCTTGCGCGAATGTGGCGAACCTTTTACTGGCAAGGGCAACTACGCGGCAGAGTGAGATGGCGATCCGTTTATCACTTGGCGCGCCACGTTCAAGACTTTTCCGCCAGATGTTGACTGAGAGTGTTCTGCTCGCTGTCTCTGGAGGCGCTCTGGGCCTGCTGTTGGCTTCATCTGGTGTACACATGCTGCTTCGGCTGGCCCCGGAAACGCTGGTTCGTTTGCCGGAGATTCAACTCAACGGGCTAGTTATCGGGTTCACCATGTTGGTGTCGATCCTTACGGGGATTGGCTTCGGCCTTGCGCCGGCCTGGCACATCTCGCGCTTTCGCGGAGCGCTGCAGAGTGAAACGCAAAAAGCTGTCAGCGCAGGCCGACAGAGAATCAGGAATCTATTAGTTGTGGCGGAAATTGCATTGTCACTGGTGCTTCTGGTTGGCGCTGGCTTGCTGGTGCAAAGCTTTGTTCGTATGGTCCGGCAGGAAACGGGATTTGATCACCACAACTTGATCACTGCAGGGATTCAGCTTCCGCTGAACAAGTACAAAACTCAGTCTGGGCTGGATGCTTTCTATGATGAACTGCTGGAGAAATTGAACGCAACCCCCGGGATTGATGCTGCGGCAGTAACTATGCCGCTGGAGTTTTCCGGGGTAAATTGGGGATACGGCTTCCTTTTGGAAGGAGATCCATTTCCAGCGCCAAACGAAATAAGCTTCACCCGGCTGCACTATGTTACGCCGGAATACATAGCAACCATGAAGATCCCGTTACTGCAGGGGAGAAATTTTACTCACTCAGATAATGATAGCGGTGAGCCCGTGGCGCTCGTTAGCAAATCATTTGCTCATACTTGGCTTCATGACCAGGATGCTATCGGCAAGCGTGTACGCCTGGGCAAGGCCAGAGACCTAGCCAGTGAGCAGAATCCATGGTTCAGGATTGTGGGTGTTGTTGACGATGTAAGACATGCAGGAGCGCCATGGATTCAAGGTGAGATCATCGTGCCTTTCGATCAACACCAGCGTTATCACATCCCAATCACGCAGCGATATCTAGTATTGCGCAGCAAGGGTGATGCCGCGTTGGCAGTGCAACAGTTGCGGCGACTGGTGGCAGGCATGGACAGCAGCCAGCCTATGAATAATGTTGCCACCATGGACCAGCTCATCTCGCGCTCCATGGCCTCAGAGCGTACTCTTATGTTTCTCATCACCACTTTTGCCGTGCTGGCCCTAGTTTTGTCTGCTATTGGCATTTACGGTGTTCTTTCCTATTGGGTGAATCAGCGGACGCGCGAGATCGGTATTCGGCTGGCGCTGGGAGCCGACCACAAAAACATACTGAGAGTGGTCCTGCGCGAAGGCATTAAGCTTACGGTGATTGGGTTGCTAATCGGCATTCCATTGGCTGTCGGCCTTACAAATCTGCTGCCGAACGTACTGTACGGGGTCGGCCGCCATGATCCTGTAACGTTTGTTGTGATTGTCGCTCTTTTAGGGACAGTGGCGGTAATGGCGTGTTTCATCCCGGCGCGCCGCGCAACAAAAGTCGACCCGATGGTAGCTTTGCGTCATGAATGAGAAAATGGAGGGGAATAGGAATTTGGTATGGGTAAATTGGTAATCTGGTAAATGCAGGCGGGCAGCTTCTTTAATTACTCAATTACCAAGTTACTCATTTACCAAATTGTAGATACTTGCCGTGGCTGCCTGGAATGGCGAGGATGATCGACAAACGACGATTTCAGAAAAAGGACACATGATTCAACTACGCAATGTTGAAAAAACAATTAAAAGTCCCGCAGGGACGGTTTGGCTGCTGCGCCGCATCAATGTCGATATCAAGGAAGGCGAATTCGTCACCATCATGGGGCCGTCTGGCGCCGGCAAGACTACACTGCTGAGCATTATCGGCATGCTGGATGACGGTTGGGCGGGCGAGTACATGTTTGCCGACCAACTGGTCCACAAGCTGGACCGCAAGAAGCGGGCCGAGCTCAACCGCAAGTTTGTTGGCTTTGTGTTCCAGAGCTATCACTTGCTGGACAATCTGACGGTGCAGGAAAATATTGACGTGCCGCTCTCATACCGTGATATCCCGCGCGCGCAGCGGGCCTCCATGGTGGCGGACATACTGGACCGGTTCCAGATCGTGGGCAAAAAAGACCTGTATCCCAACCAGTTGTCCGGCGGACAGCAGCAGTTGGTCGGCGTGGCGCGCGCCGTGGCCGGCAATCCCAAGCTGATCCTGGCGGACGAACCAACCGGCAATCTCCACTCCGGCCAGGCGAAGGAGAT
>DATBCN010000077.1:0-6942 GCA_036270475.1 Candidatus Angelobacter sp.
CTGGATTTTTGTCTCACGCACGCTGGCGCGCGCCTATGGAAGTCCGCGATATGTGGTCAACGGAATTGATCCTTCTGAATTCATTTACTCGGAGAGCAAGGACAATTATTTTCTGTTTGTAGCGTGCCTTGATCGCGCGGCGCAAAAGGGGCTTGACGTTGCGATTTCGCTCGCCGTGAAAACCGGCTTCAGGCTGCTGGTGGCGGGCTCCGCGGTGGGCAACGAGGCAAATGCGGCAGTCCGCGAACAATGCAGACACGCAAACATTGAACTGCTGGGAGAGATACAGGGTATGCGGAAGGCGGAACTGTTTGCCGGCGCCAGGGCCTTTCTCTTTCCCACGCAACATAACGAAGCTTTTGGCACGGTAATGGCGGAAGCCCTTGTCTCCGGAACACCGGTGATTTGCAGCAACCAGGGAGCTTGCCCGGAACTGATCTCCCCGGAAGTCGGTTTTGTTTGCGCAACAGAGCAGGATTATCTTGCGGCGATTGAACACGTACACCAGATAAGCCCCGCGGCCTGCCGGGAAAAGGTAATGCACAATTACCACTATTTGCGCATGGCCAGGGATTATGTGGAACAATATAAGCAGGAAATTGAGGATGAACGCCGCAACGCGGCATTCGACAGCGAAAGCTAATTTAGCTCTTTGCATTCGATGCGGGCTGCCACACACGCAGAGTGGTGCCTTCCCGCCGGCAAAACAGGTTTTCGTAACCTCCGCTCACGGCTTCAAAACAACTTCCTACCGTTTCCTGGGCCACCAGCCGCCACTGCAGCGCGGTGAGTTTGCGCGCCAGCTCAAGATCGAAATCGCCTTCAGAAGAAGTCATCAAATACCTTGCCTGCACCTTGCGTAAAATCTCTGTCAGGTCGTTCTCCACATAATACAAAACCTCAGCCAGCAGAACGACATCGGCATGAAGCGGCACTTCTTCTATACCTTTTTCGACAACTTCAATTTGCTTGTCCTTGCGAAAACGCGCGCGCAGACGGCGGGCGAATTCGGGGTGGACCTCCACGGCCCGCACACGGGCCTCCGGAAACGCCCGACGCAGATGCACTGTCATGGAACCCTCGCAAGCGCCTACTTCCAGGATTGTCTTAACGCTACCAGGAGCGGCGTGTTGCTGCAGAAGTTTGCACGAGCGCTCATAGCGCCGCACTTCATAGGGCGAGGAGAAAAGCCCCCAGGCGTCGGCAAACGGCAATATCTCAGAGCGAGTCAGGGCAATGCCGTGCATTACCTCTTCAAACGTGGCGGGGGTGAAGGCTTCCACGCCCAGCAGGGCCGTATGCGGCATCCGGAATGAGTCATCTTCACTGCGAATTCTGGAAGCATAGACGCTGTTGATGATTCTTGCTTTCGCCGCAAACGGCGGCTGCTTCAGTACGTTCACCTGCCGTGCAATGCCAGAGTTCGCTTGTACCCACACTTCATCAAATGCCTGGGCCGCGGCCAGGGCCACTGTCCCACGCAAGGTGTCTTCATCAAACGGGCTGTGGGTATAAACCCGGCCATTTACTTTATATCGGCGCAGTTTTTTCACCAGATCTTGAAATGCCTGGCTGTCAACTTTATCCACCGCATGTCCAAGATACATTGCTTTCGTGGCCTTAAGCTCAACCGCGGCGCGCTGCAGTTCTTGCCGCAGATCGCTTTCCGGCCATTTCGGGTCGCCAGTGACGATGATCGCGGCATTTCTGCAAACGCTGCTAAAGCCCAGGGTTTCATCCGAGGGATAGGCGACAATAATCAGGTTGGAGCGCGGTGTGGGCATCCGATAAGTGAAAAGGCTCTGTCTTTTTGGTCTCTTTGGTCTCTAAAGTTTAGAGGCGTGCCCTGATGAAACCAAGCAGCTTTTCCCGGGTATGCTCCAAGGAGAATTTTTTCACCCACTCGGAAGCGTCAATGCGAACATCGTTCTCCAGCGCGGAAACGATTGTGTCCGCAATGGGGCCGCGCTTCCTGGTGATGGGGCCATACACGTTGGGCCGCAGCTCTTCCCGTTCAAACCCAAAATAGTTGCCATTTACCACGCATGTTGTACCGCAGGCCATGGCTTCAATCAGGGCGATGCAGAAGCTCTCCCGGGGAGAGGCCATTACAAAAAGCCGGGCGCGGCTGCACAGATCGGCAATCTGCGGGGCAGTGCGCCATGAGTGCGGCTGCATCGGCGCTTTGCTGTCTGCCGTGGCGATCACCGCAACACCGTCAAAATATCGTTCCACTCTTCTGAAGTATCCCAGGTTCTCAGTCCCGCCCACCACATGCAGCGGAAGGCCAAAGCGGTCATAGACTTTCTTTTTGTAGTCCTGCACCAGTTCAAGCTGGTTCTTTTCCGGGTAAATCCTGGCCACGCAAAGCACGTAGTCTTCGGCAGCCCGCTTTTTGTAGAAGACCTCAGGGTTGTAAGAGCCGCCGATGCGAAGCAGGTCACTGTGCGGACGATCGCTCAGGTGCGTGAGTATCCCGCGGAACAAGGCTTCATTGATCTGCTTTTCCGGATGGCGCTGCACAAAACAAAAGGAAGGAATCCGGTGGGCCAGCGGGCCGATCAGCGTGCGGTCGTTAAAGTCGATATCAGGGTGGACAAAGAGGCTGAACTCGAACTTATCTTCAAAAAGAATTTCAAACTTGCGGTGCGGCGGAATCTGGACGCCATAATGCAGCAGTTCGCACTCGCCGTCACAGTGGCATATCAGCAAATAGACGTCGTAGTCGCAAAAAACGTGGTTCTGGTAGTCGCTGATGAGTCTCTCATATCCGCCTACAACCACTGGATAGGGACTGTCGCTACAGACAATAAGCGCTTTTGGTTTCATCTTGTGCTAAAGCACCCGTACAGCTTTGGCTATGGAACTCAAGGGGCCCTATCGTCCGCGAATGTGTTGCCCAGCTTGCTTTGTAAGCATGCGTGCCGCGGAGAAAATCGTATTCCTCTAAACCCAACGCCACGGCATGTTCAATGCCTGCGGCAAAAAGCAAACGTCCGGGTGACCACTGCGCCGCCTCGGGCAAAAAACCGCCGTTCCAACTACAAAGGCTGGCGCGGCCACGCATGCAAACGTCCATGGCTAGCACCCTAGTGTTGTCAGCTAAAACAAACGCTGCCATTTTGCCTTCTACGAACAACGAAGGCAAGAGTTCTCTTGCAAACTCCTGCACGGGCGCTGGCGCAAAACCGCTCCTGCTGCCAAAGCGGCTAAAGTTTAGTGACAAAAACAGCTCAACCATTTCATCCGGAGAGGTCAGGTCCGGCGAAAGTTGGCGGATTTCCAGTCCATTCGATTGGACGTTTCTTTGTATCCGGCCAAGCCCTTTGCGAAAAACATGGCTTCGCGTGGCAAGATATCCGGCAAACGAGCCGGAAAGCTGGACATAAAAACAGTTTTTGTCCGGCTGGTAGCCGATTTGCGCGCGTTTGGCCCCGGACAGACAGGCAGCGGCTTGCCTGCAGTTGGAGTCAGTGCGTACATTGGAAAGCACCACGCGATGCGGCGCTGCGTGGTTGAGAGCAAATTCCAGCAGACCAGTCTGCGCGGCCAGGTCTCCAGCAGCAGCTATCAGATCGTTGTAATCGCACATGGGCGAGGCGAAATCGATGGTCCCTTGCTCTTCCTGCACAGCCAGCGGCAACACGCCGGCCATTTCAGCGCCGCGCATGGCAACCATGACAAATGGCGCAAGCCGCCGATGGCTGCGGCACCAAGCCAGAAACCATTTTGATGAACTAAAAGCGCGATTACACGGAGACTGCTCCAGTAGACGGTCCCAGCATGGGGCAATGGCTTCAATCTCCGCGAGGTCGCGCAGCAGATAGTAGTCCAACGCGCGGGCGGATTCACGCCCATTCATGCCCAAACTTGGATTGACTGCGGCCAAAATCCTATCGTCACTCCGAGCGACATCATAGCTATTCCCGGACACTATGGCACTACAAAACCGCTTTACAACGAATAAAAATGGGCAGGAGCATTTTCCATCTCCTGCCCATCATTTTTTCCTACAGCTTAGGAGGTTCTTGGGGCTCTTCCTCCTTGTTTTGTGGCGTTGGCGCAGGCGGTCTGCGGTTCAGGAAGCGATCCTGCGGGTCCTTGTTGGCCGGATGCAGGTTTTCCAGAGTGGGCGGAGCCGGAACAACTGCATTCGGATGGACACTGGGCGGCAGCGCGAACATGCGCGGCTGTGCGCCAGACACACAAGCAGATTGCTGCTGCGGCGTGCTGTTCACCCGGAACAGTCCCCAGTTGCCGCCGGTGGCAAACTCACCCACGGTAAAGCTATTGTAGAGGTAGTCTCCGGGGACCTTGTTCCTGCCGCCCGCGCTGGCGAGCACGATGTCAAAGTGGTTGCCGGCTCCAAAGCCGTCTCTGGCGCCAAACCATTGGGAGTTAGGGTTGTTGCCAATTGTTGCGCTGGAGACATTCCCCACCGTTACGTACGGCTCTTCCTGCCATACGTGGCCGTTGATGGTCCAGATATCGTCAGGGAAACCTCCCAATCCGTCTGGATGCAGCATGCGGAAGCGGACCGGACTGCCTGCCAAGGCACAGAAGATGGGCGTTTGCGGCTCGCCTTGCGGCTTTGCCGGGCTGAAGAACGGATTGGGCATGCTGTTAGAAAATGCCTGCGAGACATCCACCTGATCAAAGTCGCCTGGCGGCGTTCCCGTTGAATCCTGGTAACGGTAAGGCATTGGCTCCGCGCCAAAATTGGTGGAATTAAAGACCGCGAAGCTGTTCTGGGAGTTCTGCTCGTTCGCAATGAGATAGATGTTGTTTTGCATCATGGTCACGAATTCGCGGAACATCAGCTTGCCGTATGAATCCGTCACGTCAGCGCTGGTTCCATTCGCGGGCCAGTGTGATCCCTTCGGCTCCACAATGAGCGCTCCGATCATCGACAGCGGCTGCTGCTCAATTGGGTCGGAAGCAATCAGGTTGGTTGAGCCCAGTTCAATCGGCAATCCGGTTGTGGTGCCATCAGGATTGGTAATCACGTCCCCGGCATACCATTTGTATTGCCGTGGTGTGCAGGCCCCTGAGGATGGGCAGGGGGGAGCAAGCTGGCTCGGGTTAATGCCAACGTTTACGCCGTTGGCCTCTGTAACGTCATATCCAACCATTTGCGCGTGCATGCCGACGTTCACGGATGGAATTACTGGAATCTGCCACGGGGTCGGCCCACCTGCACCGCTAATGTTGCCATCCGGTGTAGTGAACACGCTGCCGGATGCGCCGATCTGGCTGGCGGTGATCCGGTTGTAAAGATTTACGCTGATGCACTCACCAGCGTTGGCCCGCAGAACCAACGGTTCCTTGGGGGGAATTGGGCCCGCGGGATTGCCGTTGTTATCTGCCATCACATAGACCAGAGCACCGTTCTGACTGGCGATGGAGCTGTTCGGCAGGTCACGCGAGTTGTAGATAATGCCTGCCTGGCTGTAAACCGCGGCAACGTTGTAGACGCGGTCTCCAGTTTTATTCGCCGGGCAGCTGGCGCTGGCTTTAAGAGTAACGCCGCCTCCAGGATTGTTGGGTAGAGGTTGCAAGCTGGGAACATTCTTTGGATTGCCGCCCGCGTTATACGAACGCAGGATTCCCCACATGCCCTGGCCTATATCCAGAACTCCAGAACCGGGCATATAGAGATAGTCGGCGCTCGACCCTTTGGTCGAAGGCAGTTTGAACTGGAACTCATAATGCTCTGAGATGCCCATGGCCTGATTGTCGCGGTATCCGGAAGTGCTGGAGGAAGGCTCAAACAACCACTTGAGTCCTTCAATACCGAAGTTGTGATTGAAGAGATACGCGCCTACCAGCACGCGTACCTGCACGCGGTCACCCTGAAACGCACGTAACAGCGGTGTGTAAGGATCGCCTTTCTGCACGCAGTTGGTGCAGGAAAGAAGCGGCGGCGGATACTGGAAGTTATTGGTTGGTCCAGATGTGATCCGCTGCGGAAATACCGGCTGTGTATTCAGGATCGAATCGTTCCGCGTGATGTTGGAGTTAAACACGTAGGAAAGATCGGTGGCCGGGTTGGTTGGATCGTGCTTGCAGTTGTTGGCGTTCGGGCATTTCGGATCTGAGACGCGGAATGCCAGAGGCTCATTTCTGTAATTCACGCTCATCGTCCCTTGCACCGGAGACCCGCTGATCAGCGTGGGCGCGCACCCACTGCCCGGCTGGTTGATGGCGTTTTTGCTTTCGCACCATCCCCATGGAGTAGTGGGGTTCACCGGCGGGGGTTGCGGATACTTAATTGGCGTTCCCCGGCTGATGTTGTTATAAGCCAGCGCAAGGTCCTGGAACTCGATCAAAAACTCGCGATAGCTGTCTGCGGTATTGCTGGTTACGATGTTGGCCTGCCAGCTTGTGGGGCCGCCATCCGTACCGCCGCCAAGCGGGGTGCCATTTTCAGAGTTGACCCATTTTGATTTTTCCGGCTCTATCACCAGCCCGGCATATAGACCCGCCTGTTGATGCGTGGAAGGACCAAAGTGGTCGTGAGTAAAGACCGTCCGCAGGGTGCGATCACCACCTGCGCCGTTGTTGGGGCATGGCGGCCAGAAGCATCCGTCCAGCGGATCAGCGTACCAGCGCTGGATGGTGGTGGATGCGCCCTTCCAGCTCTGCCCTGCCGGTGCCGTACCAAAGGAGATGGGATAGCCGTTCGCCGGGGTCGGATCTTTGGCGACCGGGCAGGTAAAGTTCACCGGGGACGTTGGCTGGCAATTGTTCTCTTTTCGGATCGCATCGATGCGGTCCGTCACCTCGTTTGGACTCAGGGTGCCATCCTCATAGTTGTAACCATTGGAAGCGCCGTCGGAGGCGAGCACGTCAAATTTCACCAGATGAATGTGCTGTCCCAGAATGTCAGTAGGCGTGCGGACCTTGAAATTATCCAGCTCGTAATAGCTGGGGACCAGGTTC
>DATBCN010000078.1:0-15302 GCA_036270475.1 Candidatus Angelobacter sp.
TGCGCAATAGGCCAGTGCGCCAACGCCTCCACACACCACGCATATTGCCCACGCTAAACGAACAAGGGTAACGTCGAGGTCAAAGTACTCGGCAAATCCCAGGCATACGCCAGCAATCTTCCGGTTCTGGCGTGGACGCACTAGTCGTTCTCTGGCTATCACCCCAGCCACGCGTTTACCGCAGTAAGCGCATAAATTGGCATCATCGGGAATTGCCTTGCCGCAGTAGTTGCAATACATCAGGATTTCCTCCTTACCGGTTTTGTGCTGGTCTGAAAGCTGCTAATGAATCATACGCATTTCCGGCCAGTAAAGTTCACTGTCCGCCAGGACGGGAAAAAACCTAAGGTGTCCGGCTGCCTTTCACCGGAATAAGTGCAGCCTATTTGTCTTTTATTTGCTGCTGCCATTGCCGCCGGGCGGTCGGTTAGAGGGAAAAACCGCCGGTTTCCCGCCTGTTTGCAAAGAGGTGCAAGAGGCGTTTTGTCCCTTCATTTCGTTGCATATAGAGGCAAATCCGCGGTTACGGAGGTAATAGGGAAGAGGCAGGCAGGTAAGGTGTCATGCGGGGTGCTATCGGGCGGTTTACCTGATATCTTACGGAGCAGAGAAACGGTACAACAGTGCTGCTCCCCCGCATCCTGCAAAACCTAAGGATACGGAAGTATAAAACTATGACTAGACCGCTCAAACCAGTGAAGGAGTTCTATACAGAACCCGAGGCCGCTGGATACCTCAACATTCCCCTCCATGAACTGTATTCGCTTCTGGATGAATACATCTTTAACGATGGCAGTCCACGGCCACTTGATCTTACTTTCTGTGAAGCCGATCTCGTGCTGCTTGGTTTTTGGAGCAAAACCAGGGACAATCCCAAGGTTCTGCGGATGCCCCGTCGCCGGGAAGCTTGAAGCTTTTACATCGTAAGAATTTCCAGGTACATTGTCCGGTTGGACATGTATTTTCTGTAAGTAATTGGATTACTTAGGCTTGATGCCGCTGACCTTTGGAAGTAAAAGTGCCCTGTACTTATTGTACAAACAGGGGTTCTTTCCCAAAATGGCACATCTGGCACCCAATTACGAGGAACGGCAGGAGTTCTGGAAACCCGCGGTAGCTCCCCGGCAGGAAGAAGCAACGGCTGAGACCACGGCACAGGTATGTCAGGAGTGCGGCACGGACTTTGTTCTGGGGTCGCGCTTCTGCTATGTCTGCGGCGTTGACAGAAACGCCAATCTTGCCCCAGGGCACGTCCACGGGCTGCAGGCTTGGGTCGACTTTGCCTCTCTGCGTGAAGCGCTGGGGCAAAGCAATGCCTCTTTGGTTGCCCTGATTCTGGGCTTTGCCTGCGTGATTGCCGCCATTGTTACCGGATTTGTATTTACCGCCACCACTCTGCTGGACTGGCAGGCAGTGCAGTTGTGGCGTATTGAGTGGCTGCTGGGTGCCGTGGCAATGTTCGCGGCCGGCTTCCTGCTCAAGAAGAAATAAGGTTTTATCTCCCCATTACAAAGGGCGGCGCGCGCATTCGCCGCCTTTTTTATTTTTAGAAAGCGGCAAAAAGAAGCGCCAGGAAACAAGGGCGTTCAAGTGCCCGCCCAGAAATCCGCCCACAACATCCTGTAGAAAATGCGCGCTAATTCCCGGCCTCAGGCTTTTGCCGCCACTCATAGAGAGAAGAATATAGCTGTTGCTTTGACGAAGTGAATGCAGGAGGAAAGCAAAAGCGGCTACCCAAGGGGCAGCCGCCATTTATGGTTTAAGTTGAAAAACGGGCTCGCTTTGTTAGGAGCGAGGAGGCTTTGAAGTTGGTGAAGTCGTGCTGCTGGGCGGCGTACCAGATGGAGGCGTACTTGATGGCGATGTGCTGCTAGGTGATGTGCTGGCCGGGTTGTTGCTGTCCGGAGCGCATGGCGGATTCGCCACAGTCGCTGAAGTTCCCGCCGGACGCGACGGATTGGCCGAAGCAACCGTGCTGGACGTGCTGCTGGTAGAGGTTGACGGAGTTACCGTGCTCGGCGAGGTCGAAGCCGTGGTGCTTCCCGTGCTCGTGCTATTGGATGGCGTACAGGGTGCCACGGTCGTGGTTCCCGTTGTCCCGCCGGTTACTGATCCTGCCTGGCCTGCCACGCCCGGAGTGCCTTGCGTTGCCGTGGGCTGTCCCGTTGAACTGGCGCCCGGCTGCGAGGTTTGCAGAGTTCCCATTGATCCACTGCTGCCTGATGATCCTGTGCTGCCAGAGGTGGATGTTGTGCCTGTGGGCGTTGAAGTTGTCCCTTGTGATGTGGAGGTTGTTCCCGGTTGAGTTGAGGTTGTGCCGGGCTGAGTTTGCGTGGTCGATGTGCTGGGCTGTGTGCCCATGCCGGGACTCGGAGTTGCCGTGCCCGTATTTTGCGCCAAAGCAATGCCAATCGACAAGGCAAACACCGATGATGCTAAGAGAATCTTTCGCATGGAAGCTGCTCCTTCTTGACCTCTGCGCTTGAACTGTTTGCGCAGGGAAAATTCTTCGCTCTGAAAATCCAGCTAGTAGTGGGATGCAATGGCAGCCGCCGAAAGATGTCGCGGGTAGAGCTGCCGGATACACTATTTGCCGGATAACAGGCATAAGCTTTTTGGCCTGGCGAGCGGCCGCGCCATGGTCCAATGGACAAATGCGGTACTTTGCTTCTATTCTTCCGCGTGTACCGTACAATAAAATGAATCTCCATGTAATCTGTTCATGCATTTGTACTCGCTGGAGCGTATTGCTTTTCATCGCGTGTTGAAGGGGAAGAGAATTTTGAACTTATCGTTCATTGGCATTGGGCACCGCATGCGCATGGCTTTTCTGCTGGCGCTGATCGCGTTCTGTACCGCTTTTACCGGGAAGTTGTTTGCCCAGGATTCGGAACTCACGGCAGACGAGATTATTCAGATCCTCCAGGAAAATCCTGACGTTCTTGCTGAAGCGAAAGTGGAGATTGTGAACCAGCTTCGCGATCGCGGCTACAACGTGTCTGAAAGGGACATCACGGATGATCGTCTCTTCAGCCAGATCCGGACTGACGATCGTGTGCGTCAGCTTGCGAGCAATGAACTAACCAAACGCGGCTTCGGCAGCACCCAGCAGGGCGACCAGGGTCCGGATCAACAGGGCGACCAGCAGACGCAGCCAATGCAGCAACCGCCGAATGGACAGCAGCAACAGCAGCAGCCATTCCCGCAGTCTACTCGGCAGCAGCCGGGCGTTACGGGACGGCAAACCACCCAGGGTTCCCAGCAGGGTATGGGCAGTCAGGCGCGCCCAAAGCGGCAGCCGCAAACCAGCAAAGGCCCGTCACAGGACCAGTATCCTTTGCGCAATCTGCCCGCGTTGCGCGATCTGTACACCCAAGCCGCCACTGACGAATCCAAGCTGGAGCGCTTCGGCGCGGCGCTTTTCCGCAACAGCGCTGCCGCCACTGATAAAGCTCCTCTGAGCGTTCCCGTTGGCCCGGACTACGTCCTTGGGCCGGGCGACGAACTGGTGATTGATTATTGGGGCGCATCATCGCAACATATTCAGCGCTCGGTCGATCGGGAAGGCCGCGTCTCCATCCCTGAAGCTGGCTCCGTGGTAGTTGCAGGACGCACGTTGGGCGAGGTGCAACAAACCATCCAGAGGATGCTCAGCCACCAGTTGCGCGGCATTTCCGTGGACGTAACGCTGGGCAAACTTCGCACCGTGCGCGCCTATGTTGTGGGCGACGTAAAAAACCCCGGCGCGTATGACATCAGCTCTCTCTCCACCGCCCTTAGCGCGCTGATCGCCGCCGGCGGCCCCACGGATACGGGTTCCTATCGCACGGTAAAACATTATCGCGGCAAGGCCCTGGTGGAAGAAGTGGACCTCTATGAACTCATGCTGAAGGGCGTGAGTTCCGGGGAAGTGCATATTGAATCCGGCGATAGCATTCTGGTCCCTCCAATCGGCCCACAGGTCACGGTGGCCGGCAAGGTGCGGCGTCCGGCGATTTACGAGCTGCGCCGTGAACAGACACTGGACCAGATACTTGATTTGGCTGGAGGCGTGCCGGTTACCGGCGAACTGAGCCGCATTAAAGTGGAGCGTACTGCCGCCCATACGCGCAAAGAGATGTTGAGCGTCAACGTGGGTGCCGGGACCGGCGCTCAGGCGGCGGACGACGCCTTCAAACGGTTCCATATAGAAGACGGCGATGTGGTTACGGTTGCGCCCATCCTGCCTTATAGCAATCGCACCGTCTATCTGGAAGGGCACGTATTTCGTCCCGGAAAATTTCCGTTTAAAGACGGCTACAAAGTTACGGACCTGATCGGATCGTTTGACGATCTTTTGCCTGAGCCGGCTGACCGCGCGGATATTGTCCGCCTGCATCCGCCTGACTTCACTCCGGTGGTGATTCCGTTTAACCTGCGTGACGTGCTGGCCAAGCGCGTGGAAGCGCCCAGCCTGGAGCCGTTTGACACCGTCAGGATTTATGGCCGGTATGACACGGACGCGCCCAAGGTCTCTATCTTTGGCGAAGTGCTGCGTCCGGGCGAATATCCGCTGTCTGAAAAAATGACGGCAGCCGATCTGTTGCGCATGTCCGGCGGATTTAAGCGCAGCGCGTATCAACAGGCAGCCGATCTCACCAGCTATTCTATTATCGATGGTGACCATGTTGACCTGGAGCATCGTGATATTCCCATTGCGCGGGCGCTGGCGGGCGAAGCGGACACCGACGTGCTGCTCAAACCGGGTGACGTACTCACCATTCGCCAGATTGGCGGATGGAATGACGTTGGTGGGGCTCTCTCTGTCGGCGGCGAAGTGGTGCATCCCGGCCGGTACGGAATTCAGCGCGGTGAACGCCTTAGCTCCATCATCAAACGCGCCGGCGGATTTTCCAGTGAATCGTATCCTTACGCCGCCATTCTTGATCGTGCCCAGGTTCGTGAGGCCGCGGCCAAGAGCCGCGAAGACCTGGTATCCACGATACAGGCTCAGAACGTGACTGGATCGGCCGGCGCCTCGACTTCCAGTTCATCGCGCAGCGGCGCAGGCATTAGCGCTACCGAGCGCGAGCGCCAGCAGCTAATCGCCAAGCTAAAGCAGATCCAGCCCAGCGGACGCATGCTGGTCCACATCAGCACGCAAATGGAAAAATGGGAAAACACGCAGGCGGACGTGGAAGTCCGCCCCGGCGATACCCTCTATATCCCCAAACGGCCGAACTTTGTCATGGTGGCGGGCCAGGTTTATAACCCGGTGGCCATTACGTACAGCACCGGCAAACATGCCAACTGGTATCTCAAGCAGGCGGGCGGCCCCACCAGTCTCGCCAGCCGCAAGGATATATTCGTGGTCCGCGGCAACGGCACGGTAGTCGGACGTGGATCAGGGGAATGGTGGTCCGGAAATGTTTTAAGCACAACGCTGCAAGCCGGAGACACTATTTTCGTTCCAGAGAAGGGCGCTGGCATTGGGTTGTTCAAAAACCTCAGCCAGTCAATCTCGTTGCTTTCCGGCGCAGCCGTGGCCGTGAGCGTAATCAGAACGTTCTAACCTGAAGGGAATGAGTTGACCTGAATGGGACACAGCAAGCCGGTCTTTTTAGTATTGCTTTTTGTTGTTGCCACCGCTGCCTGGGGACAGTCGTTCAATGGCGGAGAAACGACTAACGGAAAAACTGGATCAGGGCCCGTTGGCGCGGAAGCAACTTCAGGCGCGGCCCCAACGCCCACGCCTGCGCCGCCAGTAGTTAACGATTCGCATCAGGCCAGTGACAATCCGGTAAAGTTCCTGCGCAACCTTGCGCGCGACCAGAAAGACATATGGACCAGCCCATTCAAAGCAAAGATCGAAGACTTGAACTGGATTGTTCCCCTGGTTGGCGTAAGCGCAGGCCTGCTCAATGCTGACGCGGAACTTTCGTCGCGCATTCAGGGCACCGGGACGTTCAGCAAGCATTCCAGTACCATCTCCAACGGCGGACTCGCCGCGGCTCTAGGTGGAAGCGGAGGTCTGTACCTTCTGGGCAAGTTCCGCCACGACGACCACCAGAAAGAAACCGGCATTTTGGCCATTGAAGCAGCTACTGACAGTCTGGTGGTGGGTGAAGTCTTTAAGGCCATTACCCAGCGCGCCCGACCGACGGATGGCAATAAACAGGGCGATTTCTTTAACAGCACCTCCATCTCAAATTCTTCATTTCCTTCAGCGCATGCCCTCATGGTCTGGTCAGTCGCAAGCGTGCTGGCGCACGAATATCCCGGCCCTCTCACGCAGGTGATGGCCTATGGACTTGCAACCGGCGTGAGCGTGGCCCGCGTCTCCGGACGCAATCACTTTACGAGTGATGTGGTGGTAGGCAGTGCCATGGGATGGCTCATCGGACGGCAGGTCTACAAAGCTCACCACGATACCGAATTACCGGGAGCAGGCTACGGCACTTTTACTCGTGATCGTGTCTCTGAAGGACCGCCGAGCTGGGAGCGCGCCTCCGCTTACGTTCCCATGGATAGCTGGGTTTATCCTGCCTTTGAGCGCCTGGCCGCGCTGGGCGTACTGAATAGTGGCATCGCTGGCCTAAGGCCATGGACGCGCAAAGAATGTTCCCGGCTGCTGGAAGAAGTTTCCGGCGAGGTGGATGAATTAAATCCAGACGAAGCATGGCGCGTGTATGCCGCGCTGGCCCGCGAATTTGCCACCGAGCTGAATGGCAAAGAGGGTGACTACATCGCCCTGGACTCTGTGTATGCCCGCGTTACTTCCATTTCCGGCGGCCAGCCGCTTACCGATGGCTACCATTTTGGCCAGACCATCGTGAATGACTACGGACGGCCTTATCAGCGCGGAACCAACGGCCTTACCGGATTTACCTCCAGTGGCTCCAGCGGTGCGCTGGGTTTTTACGTCCAGGGGGAATATGAGCATGCGCCCTCGGCGGCGGGAGTTTCTCAGGCTACGCAGGATGCAATCCAGATAGCGGATGAAAAAGGGCCACAACCGGCAACGCCGATTTCGGCATTCAACCGGTTCCGCCTGCTCGATGCCTACCTGTCTCTGAACATCAAAGGCTGGCAGACCTCCTTTGGCAAGCAGACGCTCTGGCTAGGCCCAACGCAGGACCCGTTTTTGTGGAGCAACAACGCCGAGCCAATCTACATGCTCCGTGTAGACCAAACGCATCCGCAGAAGTTGCCGGGCTTTTTAGGACTGCTGGGACCTATCCGCACGGAATTCTGGGTGGGCAAGCTCACGGGGCATCATTGGGACACAACGCAGGACCCAGCCATTGGAAGGGTCTTCTCATTAGGCCGGTCGCTTTCTAAGCAGCCCATGGTGAACGGCTTGAAAGTGAACTTTAAGCCAACGCCCAATTTTGAATTCGGCGTGGGCCGTACTGGCGTTTTTGGCGGCCCGGACTACCCTATAACTCTGGGCTCGGTCAGGCGCTCACTCTTTTCCACAACTAACGCGGTTGGACGTGGTTTGGACCCCGGCGACCGGCGTTCCACCTTCGACTTCAGCTATCGCATCCCTGGCTTCAGAAAATGGCTGACTCTTTACGAAGACTCATTTGTCGAAGACGAGATTTCGCCTATTGGCTATCCGCGCCGTGCCGCGCACAATCCCGGGCTGTATTTGTCGCAGGTGCCCGGAGTGCAGCACCTGGATATGCGCTTTGAAGCGTCTTACACCAATTTGCCCGGCCTGATTCAGCCTACTGATGGCGGCTTCTTTTACTGGAATGTCCGCTACCTGGATGGCTACACCAACAAAGGCAACATTCTGGGCAATGCAACCGTGGGCCGGCAGGGAATTGCCTATCGTGCGGACAGCACTTACTGGTTCGCCTCGGATAAGACCATTAAGTTCGGTTACCGTAGTGAAATCGCGGACAATTCTTTCCTGCAGGGCGGAAACCTGCGCGATGTCCACTTCAAATCAGAATGGGCCTTCAGTCCTCGCGTCTCGCTCTCCAGCCTGCTGCAATATGAGTGGTGGAATTTCCCGCTGTTAAGCGCCGGTAAAAAACAGAATGATTTCACAGCCTCGTTTCAATTAACATATTGGCCGCACTGGAGATTGAAACGTGGAAGCTAGGGGCCCGGCCACCGTTCCCATCTACGCCCCCTCCATCCATCCGGAGTTGGAGAAGCGATACTCGCCGGCAGCGCCGGAGCCAGAAGACAAGAAGGCCGAAAGATTATGGGTGTTGTGGCGTGCCCGGCGCTTCTTTTGGGGCGTGGCCTGGAAAACCCTGCTGGCCTCTATTGTTGTAGCTTTCGTTATTCCCGCGCACTACAAATCCGCGGTCCGATTTGTTCCTGGAGAGAACTCCAGCAACACCGGCGGCAGCTCCATGATGGGGCTGTTGAGCAAGGCGATTGGCGGCAGTGATAGCCTCTCCTCCGGGCTTGGGCTGGACGCCGCGGGATTGCTCAGCGCAAAAACTCCCGGCGCTTTTTACGTTGAAGTCCTGAAAAGCCGCACGGTGCAGGATCGGCTCATCAATCGTTTTGATCTGCGCGCCCGCTACCGGAAGAGCACTTACTTTGAAGCCCGCAAGAAACTCGCCAAGTTCACTGAGATTGAAGAAGACAAAAAAAGCGGCGTTATCACACTCACCGTTATCGACTATGAGCCAAAAGTCGCCGCCCAAATCGCGAATGCTTACGTGGAAGAGTTGAACCGTCTTGCGGTTGATCTGAATACCTCATCCGCGCATCGCGAGCGGCAATTTCTGGAGCAACGCCTGGCCGCGGCAAAAGATGAGCTGGCCCAGGCCACGGCAGGCTTGAGCCAGTTCACCAGCAGGAACTCCATGGTCGATCCCCAAAATGAAGGCCGCGCCGTGATGGATGCCGCAGCCCGCATGCAAGGCGAACTTATCGCCAGTGAAACCGAGCTTAAGGGGCTTCAGCAGATTTATTCTGACGATAATATTCGCGTCCGCACACTGAAAGCGCGCATGGCGGAATTGCGGTCACAACTCAAAACACTGGTTGGCCACAACGGCGATGTGATGGCGCCAGATTCTCGGCCGGATGGCGGCGCGCCGTATCCTTCCATGCGTACTCTGCCGGCGCTGGGTTCACGCTACGCTGATTTATATCGCGAAGCCAAGATACAGGAAGCTGTTTACGCCTTTGTGACCCAGCAATTGGAGATGGCCAAGATTCAGGAAGCTAAAGAGCTGCCTATCGTCAGGGTGATGGATGCTGGAGTGGCGCCAGAGAAACGGTCCAGTCCTGTCCGCAGCCTGATCGTGGCCGGAAGCGTCTTTGGCGCTCTGCTGCTTGCGTATTTCTGGGTAATGGGCAGGCATCGCTGGGAACAGGTGGCCGCGGACGACCCATACCGCCTGTTGGCCTCTGATGTTGCGGGAGAATTCAAGTCTGTTCTGGGGAAGCTGCGGGGCAGGCCAAGATAGAAGCGAACGTTGGATAAAATTCTGAGTAGGAGCTTGTATGTCTCCTGGACACGACAGCCGAGATTTGGACCTTCGCAAGGAAGCCGCCATCGCCATTGAAAAATATTTCGAAGACCTGGGCGCTTTGCTCCCGCAACTGCCCTATAGCGCCCTTGGCGGTATTGCGTCAGCCCTGGTCCAAGCGTTTGCCGAACGGCGCATGGTCTTTGTTTTTGGCAATGGCGGCAGCGCCGCCAGCGCGTCACACATGATGTGCGATATGAACAAAGGCATGCACGGTATTGAAAGCGGCAGGCCGCCACGGGTAATGGCGCTGACGGACAACGTGCCGCTGATGAGCGCGTGGGCCAATGATTGCGGATACGAACGTATATTCTCGGAACAACTCAAGACTTTTGCTCAACCCCGCGACGTGGCGTTTGCCATCAGCACCAGCGGCAATTCACCCAATGTGCTGCTGGCGCTGGAAACCGCAAGAGAGCATGGCGCGCTCACCATGGGACTTGCCGGCTGCCAGGGCGGACGAATGAAGGCGCTATGCGACCTTTGCGCTATCGTGCCCTCGGATAATATACGGATGATTGAAGACCTTCACCACGCCATGATGCATTCCATTTTTACCGCCGTACGCCAGAGCCGGCTCGCGGGAAATGCCAGGAACACGCTGGCGCGGGCTGCTTCATTTTAGGTCTCCGCATGAAAATCGCTTTTGACTTGCGCAGAATTGGCAACCCAGGCATTGGCCGCTACATGAAATGCCTGGTTGAAGCCATTACGGCGCAGGCGCCCGAGCATGAATATCTGCTCATTCTGCCGCCGGGCGCGGAAGAGATGGTCCATGCGCCAAATGCGGAAAAGATCACGCCCCGGCTCAAGTACTATTCAGTGCGGGAGCAGATTGATTTGCCTCGCATTCTCCGCCGCCACAAAGCCGATCTGCTGCACTCGCCGCATTTTCTTTTGCCTCTGGTCAGGCCGTGTCCCGCCGTGGCCACCATTCATGACGTGATCTACATTGCCTGCCTGCAGGACCTGCGCTCACGCGCCGGGCGGATCTACTATCGGGCTATGATGAAAGCGTGCTCGCGACTGGCTGCGCGCATTATCACGGACTCTGAATATTCAAAAAGTGAGATTGTGCGGCATCTGCGCGCCAATCCGGCAAAAATTGAGGTGATTTATCCCGGCGTCGATCCGGGATTTCGCCGCATAGCTGGTCCCGCCAGGCTCGACAGGGTGCGGGCAAAATATGGTTTGGAACACGATTACATTCTTTGCGTCGGCATTTACAAAGCGCGCAAAAACCATGCGGGATTGCTGCGCGCATTTCGTCTTTTTCGCGAGAGCGGCGGGAGGGCGCAGCTTGTGATCGCCGGACCGATGAGTGATGGGGAAGCCGAGTTGCGTTCGCTCGCCGCGAAGCTGGAGATATCGGAACACGTTGTGTTTGCCGGATTCATTGACGAACCTGAGCTTTCAGCGCTTTATTCCGCGGCGCGCATGTGCGTCTGTCCATCGTTTTATGAAGGATTTGGTTTTACCGTGTTGGAAGCCATGGCCTGCGGCACTCCAGTGGTTTGTTCTTCCGCCACATCACTGCCGGAAGTCGCGGGTACAGCGGCGTTGTACGCTGATCCCCACAATCCGGCGGAGATGGCCAGCCAGATTTTTCGCGTGATGTCTAATGAAGAGCTGCGTACATCGTTGACCGAGCAGGGGCGGAAAAATCTGCAGCGTTTTAGCTGGGCAGAGACGGCCCGGCAAACGCTGGCGGTTTATCACCATGCCTTGCAGACGCCTCTGCCCAAAGCAGCCTACGCATGAACACCACGCATGAAAACGGACTTATACGGGTCGCATTTGATTCAGCCGCGCTCAAGGCGCGTTACAGCAATCATGGCATTCAAGTGTATGCCCGCAACCTTCTGCGCGCACTGCAACACGCCGCGCCGCAATACAGCATGGAGATCAGGCCGTTTATTTCTGCAACCGAAGGACCAGACGCCGCGGCAAGCGAGCTGCCAGGCTGCCGCCCGCGCAAAACGCGTCTGCTGAGATTTGACCGTATTTGGCGTTATGGCGGCGCAGCGGCCGCAGCCTTTCTGGATGGCGCGGACATTTTGTTCAACCCCAATGGCGCTGCTCTGCCCATCAGCATGTTGCTGCCGACGGTGACGACAATTCACGATCTTACCCCCATGGTGATGCCCCGCTTCCCCCGGCGCATGAACCTGCTGCTGAGATTTCTGCTGTCTCGTTCGGCAAAGTCGTCCGCCGCCATCATTACGGTCTCAGAAAATTCCAAACAGGACATCATGCGGCTCTGCGGCGTTTCACAGTCAAAGATACATGTGGTCCATGAGGGCTATGACCGGGTTTTGTTCAACAATCGTCCAGCCGACGGGGCCGCTCTGCAGGAATTGCTGGCGCGATTGCGGATCAGCAGGCCGTACATTCTCCACCACGGAGCCATTCAGCCGCGAAAAAACCTGCCGCGCCTGATTGCTGCCTACCGGCAGATGCTGGCGCGGAACAGCCGCATTGATCTTGATCTGGTGCTGGCCGGACCTCTGGCGTGGCAGTTTGATGAGACGGTTGCCGCTGCTCAAGACAACAACGGCCGCGGCAAGGTGGTCCTTACAGGCGCGCTGAGCGATCAGGATCTGTCATTGCTCTTGCGCGGCGCCGCGTTGGAAGTTGTTCCCTCACTCTACGAGGGATTCTGTTTGCCCATGGTGGAAGCCATGGCTTGCGGTGTTCCCACCATTGCGGCCAACACCTCATGCCTGCCGGAGATTTCCGGTAACGTGCTCCGGTACTTTGATCCATGCTCCATGGAAGAAATAGCAGGTTGCATGGAGGAAGTGCTGCAATCCCGGGATTTGCGCTCTGAACTTGCCAGCCGCGGCCAAGAGCGTGCGCGGCGATTTAGCTGGGAGCTTTGCGCTCAGGAGACGCTGGGCGTCCTGGAGCAGGTAGCGCGAACAAGGCGCGTCAGGGCGCGGGCTGCGAGGGTTGCGCTGTGAAGATCGCCGTGGATTCATGGACGCTCGCCAGCCGCTTCCGTTGCCAGGGAACTTATGTCTATGCGCGGAATCTGTTGCGCGAATTCAAGAAGATGGCACGTCAGAGCGCGGGTATAAGCTTCTTGCTCTTTGCGTCGAACAAAAATGGCAACGATGCAGTGCTGATTGATCCAGCGGAGAATTTTGAGCTTATTTCTGCGCCGCTGCTGGACCATGATCGCATATGGAGATTAGGCGGGGCCGGCCTGTCCGCGGCGCGTTCCCACGCGGATGTGATGTTTATCCCAACGGCAGCCACATTGCCTGTTGGCTGGGTCCCTGCCGTGTGTGCCATCCATGACGTTACGCCGATAACGATGCCATCGCATTCCAGCAGGATGACTGCGGCGCAGCGCGTCTTGCTGAAGGGATGCGCCAAACTTTCCCGCGCCATCATTACGTCTTCTGAATGCTCAAAGCAAGACATCGTCAGGCTGCTGGGCGTACCTGAAGAAAAAATTACCGTTATTTACGATGGCTGCGATCATGCCGTTTTCAATACGACAATGGCTGGTCCGGGTACGCGTGAAGCATTGCGTGTAAGGCTCGGCATCAGAAAGCCGTATCTGCTGCATCATGGCACCATTCAGCCGAGAAAAAACCTGAAGCGCCTGATTGAAGCGTTTCGTCTGGTGCTGGCGCGCGATAAAAGCCTCGATCTTGATCTGGTCCTGGCCGGGCAGATGGGCTGGGCCAGCGACGAAATCATGCACACGGCCAGGGACGGCAGCAGCAGAGGTGATGTGATTGTTGCCGGAATGCTGGGGGAGGCTGATCTGGCAAGGTTGATTCAAGGTGCAACCATGGCGGTGATACCTTCACTCTATGAAGGCTTCTCGCTGCCGATGGTCGAAGCAATGGCCTGCGGTGTGCCGACGGTAACTTCCCGAACATCATGTCTGCCGGAAATTTCAGGAAACGCGCTCGCATATTTCGATCCACTCTCCATCGATGATATGGCCGCATGCATGCATTCCGTCCTGGTGGATGCGCACTTCAAGGACCGCTTGCGGAAAAACGGAATCGAACGGGCCCGCCAGTTCACCTGGGAACGGTGCGCGCAACAGACCCTGCAAGTGCTCATGCGGGCAGGAGGCGCGGCAAGGAGCTAACAACGATGGAACTACCAACGACATCCCGCTTAACCGTTTGCCAGCGCTCCCGGCGCTTTGTGAACCGTGGAGCCCGCTAGATGGAGCCAGTCATCCTGTGCCTGAACGGCGGATCTTCTTCACTGAAGTTTGCTGTATATCGAATCGCCGGGCCGGCGGAAGAGCGTGTTTTTTCAGGAGCAGTTGAGGCAATTGGCGCATCCGGGGGCCGGGCATGGCTGCGCGGCAGCGGTAAAATGCTCTTAGAAAAAAATGGCGCGTTTCCAGACCATGCAGAAGCCATCAAGACCATGTTTGCTGTCCTGCGGGAACAAAATGTAGAAGGTCTGGCGGCTGCGGGGCATCGCATTGTGCATGGCGGGCCGTTGTTTACTTCGCCGCGGAAAATCGATGACCAACTGCGGCGTGAATTAGAAAGCCTTGTTCCTTTTGCGCCACTCCATTTGCCCAGCCAGTTGGCGATGATTGCGGCCGTGGCAGATCATTATCCCGAACTGGCGCAAGTGGCATGCTTTGATACCGCTTTTCACGCCCGAATGCCGGAGACCGCCAGGCGCTTTGCTCTGCCGCAGGAATTTTGGGAGCAGGGAATCAAGCGTTATGGGTTCCATGGTCTTTCTTATGAATTTGTAGCAGGAAAGCTCGGGAAGGGCCTTGGCCATCGTGCCATCATCGCCCATCTTGGCAATGGCGCCAGCATGGTGGCGCTAAAAGACGGCTTGCCGGTGGACACCAGTATGGGGCTGACGCCTACCGGCGGATTCATGATGGGGACGCGAAGCGGCGATGTTGATCCCGGTGTGCTCCTCTATCTGATGAATCAAGGATATTCCGCCGATCGCCTGGAAAAACTGCTCAATCATCAATCGGGCTTGCTTGGCGTTTCCGGGCAGAGCAGCGAAATGAGGGTCCTTTTGGAAAAGCGACAGACCGATCGCGCCGCCGCCCTGGCTGTGGAAATGTTCTGCTATCAGGCGCGCAAGTTTATTGGAGCATTCACTGCCGTGCTTGGCGGTCTGGATACCCTGGTATTTACCGGCGGAATCGGTGAACGGGCCGCACCAGTCCGCGCGGAAATATGCTCCGGTCTTGAATATTTGGGGACCACGCTGGATGTTGCCGAGAACGAACGGCATGCCGGCGTGATAAGCCTTCCAGTCAGTAGGTGTGCGGTCCGAGTGGTGGAGACGGATGAGGACCTGATGATCGCGCGGCACACACGCGGCATTATTGCAGCGGCCTAAGAAAAAGATGACAGCGATTGCTGCAACGCCATTTTTTTCAAATATTCGTTTTTTCCACTCGCTAAAATTCTCCATTTTTGTGAGATAAACGCGTCTTATACAAAGAAGTCAGGGTGTGTTGCCTTATACAACAAACTTTTATTTAGCAGCCGCCCCACAAAATGCCTGTCGGTGCATTGCAATCAAAAAAAGAAAAAAGAAGATAAAGAGTATCAAGTGATCTGGAAAGCAATGGCCATAACCGCAAGGGACCACATTGGGCCGGGAAAGTTGGAGTACTGATAGCTGCTATGGCCCAGCGCGGAAATTATTTATGCTGAATACAAATAAACGATAGTTTTTTATAGTCACGCGTTGGATTAGTTTCGAAATAAGATATTTCTTATTGGGTTTATCTATGATTTAGGGTTGTAATTGTTTTCCTCTCGTTTAGAATGGACTTACTTTAACGAAAGA
>DATBCN010000079.1:0-2970 GCA_036270475.1 Candidatus Angelobacter sp.
AATGTGCTCTGGGCCGGGTCCATTGTGGCCGGCCAAGGTTGAACTTGAATCCAGATTTGCGCGGTTGAATTGCCTGCGCCAATCCGCGATGTGACTGCAAGCGCAAGCTCTTCGGACAGAACTCAAACCCTGGGCGCGCCAAAACAGAAAAGATACATTCCAGCAGAGGACAGCAACTTTGTTCCGCGAGTTCCGATCCAAGCGGATCCTCTGTTCTATTTACCGAAACGAGAAACGCAGAAAGTTCATCGTCCACGAAGCGATGTAATATGTCACACCTTTTTCCCCGGGCCGCACGTGCCCATTGTTCTTGGAGTCGCAAGTGAAACAGGTTGGCCCCATTCAGGCACGTGAACTTTCCGCCGCGCAGCTTCCCATTTGGCTTGCCCAGAGGCTTGATTCCGCAAGCCCTGCCTTCAATATTGCTGAATACGTTGAGATTCAAGGCCCGTTCCAGCCGGATTTGTTTGCCGCGGCCCTGCGCCGGGTGGTTGATGAGACCGATTCGTTGCGGATACATGTCACATCGCACCAGGATGGAGCGGAACAATCCATTGTTTCTTTGGCTGATTGGCAGATGCCTGTTCTCGATTTCAGCTCACACGCTGATCCATTAGCGGTTGCCGATAGATGGATGCGCGAAGAAAGATCGCAGCCGGTGGACATTGAGCACGGCCCGCTTTTCTGTTACGCAGTGCTGCGTCTTGGCCCAGACCGGTTCTTCTGGTATGTCCGTTATCACCATCTCTGCATGGATGGCTTTGGCGGCGCACTCATTGCGAAACGCGCCGCTGAAATATATTCCGCGCTGGTTCAGGGCCGGGAAGCGCCTCCGTGCGCCTTCCGCTCCAGCCTTGAACTTCTGGGTGAAGAAGAAAAATATCGTGCAACGCAACTGGGCCGCGATCGGGAATACTGGCTCTCAGCCATGAGTGGGCGCCCAGAGTCGGCCACGCTTTCCGGACGGCCACCAGCAAAATCCAGGGACTTTATTCGCAACAGCAGCTATATGCCGGCTCCGCTCATTGCCTCCCTGAGCGACCTTGCGAAGCGTTCCGCGGCAAGCCTGGCCCAGGTGATTGAGGTGGCAAGCGCGCTCTATGTTCATCGCCTCACGGGCGCGGAAGAAATTATTTTAGGCCTGCCACTTGCGGCACGGGTAGGCCGCGGGATGCGGGAAATCCCCGGAATGGCATCCAACATTCTGCCGCTACGGCTCTGCTTTGCGCGGGGTGGTCAGACGTTCCATGATCTCCTGAATCAAGCGAAGAAACAAAAAGCGGCAATGCTGCGGCATCAGCGTTATCGCTCTGAGGACCTGCGCCGCGATCTGGGCTTTCCACCAGACGGCCCGGCGATTTATGGAATGCTCGTGAATGTGATGGCGTTCGATTATCGCCTGGACTTTCCAGGCTGCCGTTCCACGATCCACAATTTGTCAAACGGGCCGGTCGAAGACCTGGCCATTGCTATCTACGACCGTCAGGATGGGGCTGCACCGCGCATGGATTTTGACGCGAATCCCCAGCACTACACTCGCGAAGAAATTGCCATGCATCAGCAGCGATTTATTGTGCTTCTGCATCAGGTTGCCGGTCTTGAACTACCGTTGCACGAGTTCAGTCTTTGGCTGCCGAACGAGCAGCAGGCAGTTACAGAAGAGTCTAGCGCCAACACGCATGATGTTGCCGATTCAACCCTGCCCCAGCTATTTGCGGACCAGGTGGCGCGTACTCCTGGCACAACTGCTCTTATTTGTGGCGAACGCCGATTGACTTATGCTGAGTTGAATGATCGTGCCAACCGCCTGGCCCATCGTCTGGCCGCACTCAAGATCGGGCCAGAATCAATCGTCGGGATTTTTTTGCCCCGGACTCAGGATATGGTTGCCGCGATGCTCGGGGTGCTCAAGGCATGCGCAGCCTATCTGCCGCTCGGCACCGCTTATCCGCCAATGCGTCTTGCCGAAATGCTGCAGGACGCAAAACCCGCTTGTGTACTTACCGTTACTGACCTGGCGCCGGCTTTGCCGGAAGATGCAAACTCCCTAGCACTTGATAGCGATGATACCCGCAAGGCGCTGGAGTGCTCTCCCAGCACCGAGATCGACAACCATGATCGCACTGAGCCGCTTTTTCCCGGGCATGCAGCCTATGTGATTTATACCTCTGGCTCTACAGGGAGGCCCAAGGGTGTGGTGATTGAGCACCGCAGCGCAGCGGTTTTCATTGCATGGGCAGGCAGTATTTTCACCGCAGAAGAATGGGCCGGAGTGCTGGCGTCTACATCGATTTCTTTTGACCTTTCCGTATTTGAGTTGTTCGCTACGCTAAGCCACGGCGGCACCGTGATACTGGCGGAATCGGCGCTGGAGTTGCCGCTGCTTCCTGTGCGCGATCAGGTGCGTCTGGTCAATACAGTTCCTTCGGCGGCGAGGGCGCTGCTGGATGCAGGCGGTCTTCCTGCAACGGTCCTGACCATCAATCTGGCTGGTGAAGCCTTACCCAATGCGCTTGTGCAAGGTCTTTATCAGCGCGAGCATGTGGGGCGCATCTTTAATTTATACGGCCCGTCGGAAGACACAACATATTCAACGTTTGCGCTTTGCCCGCGTAACGCGCAAAACGAACCGAACATCGGCGCACCCATCTGGAATACACGCGCCTATGTGCTTGACCGCTATCTTCAGCCCCTGCCGCCAGGCGCAATCGGCGAGCTTTATTTGTCAGGCGCCGGTCTGTCGCGCGGGTATCTTTACCGTCCAGCGTTGACAGCGGAACGATTTATCGCCGATCCGTGTTCTCCGGGATTACGCATGTATCGCACAGGCGATCTGGCCCGCCGCCGTTTAGATGGCGCGCTCGACTTCCTGGGGCGAGCCGACCAGCAAGTAAAGATTCGCGGATTTCGAATCGAGTTGGGCGAAATTGAAGCCGCATTGCTTGCTCAGCCAGGCATAAAAGATGCAAT
>DATBCN010000080.1:0-1919 GCA_036270475.1 Candidatus Angelobacter sp.
GATCCTCTGCGAAGTGTGGTAAGCCGCTACGCGGCAGCTCTTAGCCATTAGCTCTTGGCTTTTAGCTTGTGATCTGGTGGATGTATTTCGATGCGCTCTCCAGATTCGGAATGAATGTAAAGGTTTTTTGCTAAATGCCAAATGGCTAAGTGCTAAAGGCTGACAACGGTTGTGGAACTCGAAGCTGTAATCGCTGCGAGGGACTCACCAGAAAAGGGATTCACAATGTCTCGTATCGGAAAGAAACCGATCCCGCTCCCGCAGGGAGTGAAGTTTGAAGTAAAGGGCAACACCGTAACGGTGCAGGGGCCCAAAGGCCAGGTGCAGACGCATCTGCCTTCCGGCGTTGAACTGAAGCAGGCGGACGGAAACATCAACGTGACGCGCAAGGACGATCAGCATGCCGCGGTGCATGGCCTGGCGCGCGCCCTGGTGAACAATGCCGTGGAAGGCGTGACCAAGGGCTGGAACCGCGACCTGGAAATTGTCGGCATCGGCTATCGCGCGGAGTTGAAGGGCAAAAACACGGTAGTGTTTACGCTGGGCTTTTCACATCCGATCGAATTTCCTCTACCTACGGGAGTCACGGTAGCGATTGATCCCAAACAGACCAAGCTGACGGTCACCGGGATTGACCGGCAGAAAGTGGGGCAGGTAGCCGCGGACATGCGCGGTCTGCGTCCGCCAGATCCATACAAGCAAAAGGGCGTCCGGTTTGCGGGCGAGAAATTGAAGAAGAAGGTAGGCAAGACAGGCGCGAAATAGATTGGGTAATCGGGAAATTTGGTAATTGGGTAATTGAATTGAGAGCGTAAAAGATTTGAGCTTTTCAATTACCAAATTGAAAATTACCAAATTACTCAATTGACGGTTTCACGAAATTTAATTTTTTGATCGCGCTGCCAGGGCGGTGCGAAGCAAAGGCAGAGAACATGATTCCAGATAGTTCGAAAGACAAGACACGGCGGCGGATTCACCAGCGGTTGCGCAACAAGCTTTCCGGATCGACGGAGCGTCCGCGCCTGAACGTATACCGCTCGCTGAACCATATTTACGTGCAGGTGATTGACGATATGTCCGGCACAACGCTGGCTTCGGCCAGCACGGCCAAGGGCAAAAAAGGCGGCAAGAAAAACGGCGGCAACGTGGCCAGCGCCAAGGAAATCGGCAAAGAGATTGCCCAGCGGGCGCAGGAAAAAGGGATCAAGAAAGTGGTATTTGACCGTGGCGGATATCTCTACCACGGACGCATCAAGGCGCTGGCGGATGCGGCGCGCGAAGCAGGTCTGGAGTTCTAAATACAATGGCAATAGCTACGAAAAGAAAGCTCGATGCCGGCAATTACCAGTTGAAAGACCAGGTAGTGGCCATCAACCGCGTGACCAAGGTGGTCAAGGGCGGCAAGAACATGTCATTCGCGGCGCTGGTTGTGGTGGGCGATCCGAGCGCGGGCGTGGTGGGATACGGTTCCGGCAAGGCCAAGGAAGTTCCGCAGGCCATCCGCAAGGGAATTGAGTCCGCCAAGAAAAACCTGATGCGGGTGAACCTGAGCAAGACCTCCATTCCGCACGCGGTGCTTGGCACCTTCGGCTCCGGACGGGTGTTGCTGAAACCGGCCCCGGAAGGAACGGGCGTAATCGCGGGCGGCGCGGTTCGCGCGGTAATGACGTCCGTGGGCGTGCTGAACGTGCTTACCAAGTCGCTGGGGACGGCCAATCCGCATAACGTGATTAAAGCCACGTTTGACGCGCTCAACAAACTTCGCGACCGGCAGGACGTTGCAACCCTGCGCGGCAAGACGCTGCAGGAGTTGTAGTATGACGGCACAGAAGAAGACAATCCAACTCAAGTACGTGCGCTCGAAGATATGCACGCCGATCAAGCACAAGCTGGTGATCAAAGGGCTTGGCTTTACCCGG
>DATBCN010000081.1:0-2091 GCA_036270475.1 Candidatus Angelobacter sp.
CGAGCGCAACCAGGACCTAAAAAACGGCGATACCAAAGATGCCCGCAAAGAACAGCGCGACATCAACCATGACAAACGGGACATCCACGGCGATAAGCGCGACCTGCGCGCCGATAATCGCGACATCAACCACGACAAAAACGACCTGCACGCTGACCGTAAAGACGCCCGCAATGACAAGAAGGACGTCCGCCATGACCGGCGCGATCGCCATCGCGACAAAAAGGGCAAGTAACTTTTCTGGCAGAAAAGCAAGCCCCGGGATTTTCGGGGCTTTCTCTTTTTCCGCGAGCAAACTCAATATGTTCTACGGAACGTGAATGGTTAAGGGCGATTTAAAGACCGCTCCGGTTGAGTCCCAGGCTTGCACCACGACGGAATGCGTGCCCGACGCAATCGCCAATGAGGTATCGAGCGAACTGGCATTCACGGTAAACCTGGAAACGCCGTCCACATAAATCCGTATAGCAGTGATGGGATGAGTTGATTTTGCCGCAGCGGTAAAGTGTACTGGTGAACTCACAGTGCTGCCCGCGGCCGGAGAGCAAACAGTCACCCCGATGGCGCTGGCGGTGCAACCGGGGGGCGGCGGCGTTGAGACGCTGAAGAAGTCGTTCATGTCCGCCGAACTTGCGGCCACGCCGGGATAACTGTTCACGCCAAGAGCATCCATGGTGGTGCGCAGAATGTTCTGGTGCTGATAGAACGTAGTCGATTTGAAGCCCTTCTTTGCGCCAGGCCCAATCACCACGGCGGCCACCTGTCCGCCGCCATGCGCTGTATCTGTATCGAAGCTTTCATCAAAAACAATGATCAGGATCCCATCCTGCTTGAATGCAGGATTTGCCAGCAGCGGTGCGATGTTGGTTTTAAGCCACGCATCGGCGGTGGCAAGTTTGGTCGCGTTGGTGCAGCCAGTCGGCTGTGTGGGACAATCGTGCGCGTCATGGTTTGCGTTAGGCACAACAAAGGAAAAGTTCGGCAACTGATTGTTGGCCAGGTCGCCGGCAAAATGTGAGAAGGGAACCAGGTTCAGCTTTTGCACGCTGCTGTTCACCACGTCAGAAAAGTAAGACAGCGGATTATGGTGCCTGAAGTAGGGATAAACATCATTTCCCGTATAACCCACGGAAGGCAGGCTCTCAGCATAGCTCTTCCAGGTTTTTCCCGCAGTCAAAAGGTGGCGCACAATGTTGTCCACGTTGACCGTGGAATTCAGCGCGTCATTGTTCGTGACGATCTGGCCCGCCGTCAGCATAAAGTAGTTGCCGATGGAGGGATGAGTGTTGGCAAAATACTGCGTGGCCAACCCGTTCTGGGCCGCCAGGCTGTTCAGGTACGGCATGGACGCGTTTCCGATGACAGCCGAGTAACTCTCGTTTTCCTCCAGGACTACAACAACGTGGTTCGATTGTGGTATTTGCGCGGTCAGCAGCGCGGGCACAAAAGTAGCGATCAGCAACAGAACAAGTTTCTTCAACTGGGACTCCCGAAGATCTGATTTTGTTTCAAATCGACGAAAGTGGCGAGTACTGCTATGCCGGAATACGGCGAGTACAGCTCTTGCTTAAAGTAGAAGCTCTGAAATGAGCACGGGATGGCATGCGCGGACAGAAAAAGACACGCAGCAAGGGCATCTTAATTCCTGCTGATCGGCGATCCAGCGTAAGGCGCGTGAAACCCGCTTAGTACGCTTAATTCTTCATTGAAAATGCGAGCGGGCCTTGAAAAAGATCGGCCAGTTCCGCGGCGCGGTCCTTGATCTGCTTGCGGGTGCGCGAGTCGGCGCGAGCGAAGAGTTCAACCTCTATCTCGACAGCTTTTCGAGATAATTTATAACTCCACACACCGGCAATCTCTCCATTGATCAGCACCACCGGCGATATCCATCCTTGATTGCGATAGACACGCTTGTAGAACTGCGGTTTCAGGAAATGCTCTTTGAAGCGATGGGCCAGCAGGTAGATGTCGAAGTAAGGAAGCAAATGGACAGAGTTCATCTCAGGGGAAGTCACCTGCAGAATTTTTATGTCTTCACGTAACAGGAGCAGGCCATTGTGTTCCACGATCTCCGAATCCAGAAGCGGGCGC
>DATBCN010000082.1:0-4300 GCA_036270475.1 Candidatus Angelobacter sp.
CGAACTCTTTGCTGAGACCGGCGCGATAGTCATCCAGACATTTGGCGATCCCCTGGGCGCGTTTTTCTCCGCCGCCATCGGTGGCCACAATGAAATAATCCGTGACTGTTCCCTTGGCTTGCGTGCCCAGCCTGGCCAGCGTGGGCGCCAGGGCTTTTTGCGGGTCCCGTGTCTATTCCAGGCGTTTATCCATTTCCACCGCGTCGATAGCGCTGACCACCACGCCGGCTACCGGCTTCATTGAGGGATCGCCGCCCTTGCTGGTGCCGGAAACGCCCGGCGCTCCACTGCTGGCTGACGCGATGACTTGATCCAGGGATGCGGCCGCCGGAAGCTCAACGGCGGTCGCACTGGAGCACGCCTGCAACAGGTTTTCAATACTGGCGCGGTTTTGGCCCACATCCTTGCTTCTTTGCAGGAAGCGCTTAAGGGCCGCTTTCCCCAGGTCCCGATGTTCAGGCATCGCGCATCCCAGTATGCCCAGCATCAATTCAATCTGGGGGTCCTGCACGGCCGCGGGCGACGACTTTACGCGCTGGAGGAATTGCTCAAAATATCTGCGGCCATCGTCATCGTGCCGATCATGGAAAGAGTTCAGCGCTTTTTTTCCCAGATCGCGGATGGGCTTTAGTTCGTCGCCCCAGGCGAGAGGGTGCGCCAGTGCAAGGCAGATTGCCAGGGCCCAAAGTCTGCGTGCGTTCATCTTGAACCTCCTGTTACTTCGCCGTACCGTGTATCTTTGCATCGGACTTGTCTGCGCCGCCCGGGTTGCCATTGAGCTGGCCGTTGAGTTGATCAATGAGGCCGTGGTCAACACTGCCGGATGTGTTTCCGGTGGGACCCTGCGCGGTGTTTTCCAGGGTTATAGAACGCAGGTAGGCGGGCGCATCATGCACGTCAATGCTTCCCTGGATCACGATGGAAAGGGCCACCAGCGTGGTGCCAAAAAATGCCAGCAGGATGCCGGGCGATGCGCTGGTGATGGAAACGCTCCACTGCGATGCGCTGCCGCTGACGGCTGATGGCGACTCACTCATCTTGCCCAGAATGAAGATCGCGCCCAGGAACGCCATGATCATGCCGGTCATAAACGCCAGATGCTTGGCCCATATCCGCGACATGAGCAGGGCGCTGGCCTGGTGATACCGCCGGTCCAGCGCATCGGCTTCCAGGATCAGCAGTCCGCGGCGGATCACGTCGTCAGGAGTTCCGGGATCTTTTGACGCATTCAGGACTTGCTTGATTTGCTCGCGCAGCTCACCGTGCTCTCCTTCGACGAACTGGCCAACGCCGCGCAGGGCACTTGTGCTGGATATAAAAAAGACAATTGCCAGCGCGGTGACAAACAGAGTCATCACCGGCAGGAGCGCCCGTTGCCATCTGGCCAGCTCCGGATCGTGTTTTGGAGGAGCAACTGGCTGGTCGTCAGGTTGTTTGCTTGGTACCGTTGCAGCAGAGCTCATTGTGTCCCCCCTCTGAAAGCTCGCGGATAACACGCCGAAAATGCCGCGGAACCGCAGCATTATAGATAGTGATTTCCAGCCGTGAAGCGTTACATTCTGATTTTTCAGAAGGCACTCCCCGGGATATAGAAATATGCTGGTGCGGGCCAAACCTGCATGATGAGTGTGACCCGAGTTCAACCCGGCGACACTTCCATTTGCCGGGTGCGCGCAGGCCGCGCAAACTCCTATAATGTCCGTTTTCGTCAATCCCAGAGTACGACGAAAGGTTTCCCGTCTATGCGCTTCTTCTGCTGTGCCCTCCTTGCCATGGTTTTTTGCACTGTTTCTTTTGCTGCCTGCGCCCAGTCCGCTCCCCAGACATCATCGCAAAAAGCCGATGCCACATCCGCTCCGCTACCTCCGCGCGAAGACGAGACGCTGGCTGATACTCCACCGGTCATTACGCATCATCAGGTCAGCGTTGGCGGCAAGGTGCTGAAGTACACGGCAACTGCAGGGCGTCTGCCGATCAAACCGGAGAGCGGCCCCACGGAAGCGGCGATCTTCTTTACGGCTTATACGCTGGACGGCGAAGAAGCACGCACGCGTCCGGTGACCTTCGTCTTTAATGGCGGCCCGGGCACGGCGACTGCGTGGCTGCACATGGGAGCTCTGGGTCCCAGAAAGATCAAGCTGGAGCAGGATGGCGGTGTTCCCGCGCCGCCATATGTCACCGTCGACAACCAGGAAACAATTCTCGACCGCACCGATCTTGTCTTTATTGATGCGCCCGGCATCGGCTACAGCCGCGTGCGGCCTGATCTCACCAAAAAGTTTTACAACGTCATGGGCGACGCGGATGCTTTCTACCGGTTCATCCGGCTCTATCTCTCTCGCTACCAGCGCTGGCGCTCACCGCTCTTTCTTTTTGGCGAGAGTTATGGCACCACGCGCGCCGCCGCGCTGGTAAACCATCTCACGGACAATTACATCCCGGTCAACGGCGTGGCGCTGCTTTCGGTAGGCCTTGACTTCGCAACGCTGATGCCCGGCAATATGAACGATCTGCCGCATCAGGTGATTGTGCCCAGCTATACCATGATCGCGGCATATCACAAGAAGCTGGCCCCGGAGTTGACTGCCGATCTCGATGCCACCATCAAGAAAATAGAACAGTGGTGCGCCACGGACTACGCTCAGGCGCTGGCGCTGGGCAACGCCCTGCCGCCAGAGAAGCGTAAGCAGATCATCAGCCAGCTCGCCGCGTACACCGGACTGAAGCCTGAGTTGATCGAAGAAAATGATCTGCGCATTGAGCCGCAGGTCTTCATGCACAATCTGCTCAAAGACCGTAAGCTTGAAGTTGGCCGCGTCGATGGACGCTTCGCCGCGCCAATGCCGCAGAGCAACGCGCATGAGCCGTTCTTTGATCCCGCCATGGCGGCCATGTTCCCGGCCTTCAATGCCGTGATGAATGATTACGCCGCCACGGAGCTGGGTTATAAATCCGAGCTGCCTTATGTGATCTGGAACTTTGAAGGCATCAATCGCGCATGGGATTGGGGCTCCGGCATGGCGGGCTATCCGCAGACGGCAACCAATCTTCAATCTGCCATGGCCAAGAACAAATATCTCAAGGTGCTGGTCATGGAAGGCATGTACGATCTGGCCACGCCGTTCTATGCCAGCGCGTATACCTTCCAGCATCTGCGCCTTGAACCTGACTATCGCAGGAACCTGACGTTTGCCGACTTCAAAGGCGGCCACATGGTTTATAACGATGCCGCTGCGCTCAAAGAGATGAAGCGCGCGCTGGACGCGTGGTATCAGGAGGCGCTGAAAGCGGGAAAGTAGACATGCCCGGTTGAAATACGCGATGAGCGCACCGGGCTGACCGGCCCAGAAAACGCTGCGTTGAAGGTAGGAAAGGGGAGGGAATTTGACGGAAGGTGCAAGTACGAAATGGCACTGCTTCCGAATGATGAGTAACAAGGATGAAATCCTGCCGGGCACGACCTACGGTAATAGTCAGCATTCCTCCGGCATTGCTTTGGTAATTGGCCCAACTCATCCTCGGTTCCCCTTCCCCAGCTCAGGGTCAGGGTCCTTCGAAGTTCGCTCAGGATAACAAGGGGTGAGTGCAGCAACTCTACCCAGGGCTGGTGTGCCTGGGCCAGGCTATTTTCGCCCTGCCGGCTGGGACGTGAGGTCTGCTGTCTTTCGCAATCGCCGTTGGCGGAACGCTGCAGTCACTGTGAGTCCACCCAGGAGCGTCCACAGCCCGCATCCGGCCACGAAACGGGTCAGATCAGGAGTTCTTTCGGCTGGAGCAAGGCCGAAGAGAAGCGCCCCAAATCCCGCCGCGCAGAATGCCAACAACAGAAATCCCACGATTGTTTCCGGCCAACGAATTCGAGGTGTGAGTTGCCTGCTCTTAATGGCAGCAAGAGCGTCAATGGCCCTTCCCGCAATCCACCAGAATGGAATACACAAAAATGGCCAGGTTACAGCGCGCCATATAGGAAAATACATGCCCTCAGGCATCCATTCCTTTTTGGACGAGGTCGTTATTTCATACGGCAACTGAATCATTCCGCCAGGAAGATTTAAAGCCGCTACCGAGGACAAGAGGAAATCTGGCCTGGCCGTCCAGGGAAAATAATTTGTCGCCATGATCCGCTCCATCATGGGGGACAGAGGAATGTGGAAGTCGCACAAAATCATCAAGCGGATAGGAAACAGAAGTACAGCACATAAAACCAGCTGACCCAGCGGCAGGAGCAGGGAAAACCTGAGCCTTTCTGGGCCGGATATCAGAATTGGTGCAATGCCTTCTGCCGGAGCGGACATGAGTT
>DATBCN010000083.1:0-10407 GCA_036270475.1 Candidatus Angelobacter sp.
CTGCCGCCCCAGAATGACGCCAGGGCGTACAGCAGGCCCACTCCATAAAGGCTCAGGGCCACGCGCAACCAGAACAGCGGAAGCATAAGATATTGGAAATTATAGCTGTCTCCGGGCACGCTGGGGTGTGATAAAACGCACAGCGCGGCCCTAAACCGTCAGATCGCTTGCAGCTTTGCAGACATTTTGTGCCTGAGATCAGTTTGACAGGCTGCCGGCTTCAGCGACTGCAGATTCTCCGGGAAGGATCGCACGCGCGGCCTATCTTCCTCCGTTTGCCGAAGAATAGGAAGGAGCCGCCCTGGCTTTCCGATGACCAGTTTTCCGATCACCAACGCTGCGCGGCAACCCAGTGCCCCGTTGGTTTGTTCCTTGGATCCTGCACTTGCAAGATCCCATCGCAGAACGACGGAATAATTCTATGGCCGATAAACCTCTTTGTTTCTGCGCGATGCAGGTGGTTCTCACTAGAAACAGGCTGTGCTGCTGTCCGATAGGAGGACTTCGGGCCGGAAAAGTTGCGGTCCCTAAGCACCTCACAGGTACCTCGGTAATGTTTGCAAATGTCCTTGGCTTGGTCTACCTTAGTCGGCAACTATTGGAAGCCAGCCGCTTTGGGCATTCGTTTTGCGATCTCTGCAAAACGGCTCGACGGAAGCAAATGCCGCGACTGTGACACAAAACAGATTTTAAGAGCACGGCAATTGCTGTAGCGCCAGCGCGTGTACGTGTGGCGTGGAGTTCCTTGGATACCAGGGACGCAAATGAGCGATTGTGCCCGGCACCTACTGAAATGCGTACGTGTATTTCCCGGGCCGGGAGAAGTGTCGCATCGCAAGCCCATGGCCGGCAACGGGGGCTATGAAGTACGGTATTTTCGATGATGATTGCAGCGCCACTGCAAAGACGGAACAGGCGCTGCCTGCCCAACACCCTCAACAAGAGCCGGCCGTGGCACGGAACAGCTGGCGCGAACTGCTCGAGGTAGTGGACACCTATCTCACCCGCCATGGAGTGAATGGATGATAAAGCCTTTCACTTATGACGGAGAGACTTACCATATTCGAGACAACATCGGCCTGGTGCAAGCCCTGGAGAGATGCGCCGCCGCCTACCATAATCGCTGCCTCAGTAATTTGGGCCAAGATTACCCGAATCCCATGTGGGTGCGATTGTATGCTGCCAGTGAAAGGCTGAAGCAGGCGGTCCGCCACAATGACGTTCTGAAGGAAATCCTGAAGATCGGTTCCAGCCTCTTGGGATTTGATGGGATGGCGGTCCTGGAACTGCATGGTACCGTCAACCTGTCTTTGCTAGCGGGCTCCGGAATGACTGCCGTGCGCCGGCAGGCCCTGGTTGCGAACACAGACGCGGTTGCATCGGCAATCCCGGCAGGCCAAATCTCGATTGTGAATACAGATACGCCTTACAACCAGTTGTGGTTGGAAATCGGGATCACCGCTTTCGTTCCCTTGTGGCACGAAGGCAATCCGAGAGGTGCGATTATTTTTTACCAGTTTCTGGCTGAGCAAAGCGACCTCGATCTGGCAGACCGGGAGCTGCTGCGGCTGCTTGCCATGTTCGGGGGACCATCTTTGTTCAATCGCGCAGAAGCCCTTTTCTGAAATTTTGAGCGTAGCGAGAGATACCTAATGCGATCACGAATCCACTCCAGTCCCATGGACCGCATAAAAATGGCGGCGGTGGCAGAACGCGAGCGATGGCTTGGCCAGGGTAGCAATCGCACGCCGGCGCTGATGTCGCCACCATCAAGCGCCAGGCATGGCCAGGCTAGGGGTTCTCAGTGCTGTTTAAAGAGCGTGTCTGACGCCATTTCCATCAGCTTGTTTTGCTGCGCCTCAGAGAGCAGGTTCTTGATGCGGATCAACAGTGAGATTTGCGCTTTCTTGATGTCGCGTTCGCGGTTCAACACCTGGTCCATCTGGGCCATCACCGCCTGCTCGTCCACGGAATGCGCCTTGAGCAGTTTTTGCAGCTTGTCCATCTCCGACTGCAAGTCCCATTGCATGTCAAGAAATTTGGGCTGCGCTTTCTGGATGGCGTCTTTCATTGCCCGTGACTGGTTGTCATCAAGATTAATTTCCTGATGGAACCGCATAATGAGTTCAGGGGGAAAAAGGTAGTGATTCACGGGCTCGTCGCCGGGCTTTTGCGCCCACAGATTAGAGGTGAAAAGACCAGAGGTGAAAATCAGCAGTACGGCCAGTGGTTTCAGGAATTTCATGCAAGTCCCTCCTTACGATAAAAAAGTCATTTCTTGACCGATGGCGGCGCAGGCAATGCAGCATCTTTCTTTGCCCGCCACTCGCCGAATTCCGGCACTGTACGCAGCAATTCACGCCCAGGCGTCTCCAAAAGAAAATCCGTGGGCGACTTCCAATCAGTGACAGAGGCAACCGTGGTTTCCGGCGGATAATGCCTGGCCGGTCTTTGCCACACGAGGGCCAACACCACAATCAGAATGCACGCTGTTGCAACAACCCAGCGCCAACGGCGGCCAGGGCCCCGGCGCTTGCCCCGCCACAGCGCAGTGAATTCCGGAACAATCCGCTCCTCTTCACGGCGTAAAGTGATGAAGCGATCGCGCAACCTGGCCTCGCTCCGGCTGGTATCCGGGTCTTCGCGCTCGTTCATCTCGTTCCCTCAGCGTCTAAAAGTTCGCGCAACCGGGCTTTGCCGCGTGCAAAATGCGTGCGGGCCGTTCCCAATGCAATGTTCAAAACCTTTGCCGCCTCTTCAATCGTGAGCTCCTGATAAAAAACCAGATGCAACACCTCGCGTTGGCGAAGTGGCAACGCAGCAAGCGCCCGGCGCAGCAGGCGGCTGTCTTCTGAGCTGGTCATCGCCTGCTCTTGCCCGCCGTTGACACTCACAGCAGCTTGCCCTGTAAGCCAGCGTCCCACAAGAAGCTCGCGCATCCAAAGCCGGCGGCGTTGCTCCCATGCGGTGCGCCGGATAACCGCAAAAAACCATGTCCGCAGGCTGGCTCGGCCATCAAAACGCGCCCCGCCTTCCAGCACTTTCAGGTAAGCGGCTTGCAACACTTCCTGCGCTTCGTCCGTGCGATGATGGCAGCACCAGAGCGCCCAACCAAAGCTCGCCGCATGCATCTGCTCAAGTTCACCCTGGAGATCAGTTTTATCCATGCTGATTGGGCCGCCATGCAAAACGCGCTCGCTTTTCACAGTATGAGTGCGGTGAGAAGCATGAATATAGGACACGGCGGAAAGAATATTAGCAGTGGGTAAGGATCGCAATTTGTGGTCGACGAAAAGGCGCAGACCACCTTAAGCAAATCTGTCGTGGCGGGGAGTGAACCAGCAACGGTTATTTCGCCGCAATGAACATGAATGTAGCGATCCTGGACCCGGGATCCGCGAACAGGTATTTCGGAGGAACGCCGGCAACGAAAAGGGCCGATAAATCACCATCCAGATGTAAGGCTTCGGAGCAATGAATAGCCTGGGACATGAACTGTTGTAATTCGAACAGCGTAACAGGCTCTCTGCTCACCACTATGCGAACGATGTGGCGATCAGATTGTGTTACTCCAACAGCAGTCCGCGTATATCGATAGGCTGAGTTTTTAGAAAACCTTGCCTGTCCATTCCCAAGGAGCTGTGGGCCGGACTGAGTGGCACTGAACGCAGGCGATTGCGATTTCCACTCACTCGTAGATACAACAGCCGCAGTGTCGTCGCGGAATGTAGCAAAGACAGCACTATGGTCATAGAAATTGCCGCTCCCGGAGTTCTCATTCAGGTCGTTGACGATTTTACCGGCGGTAATGAGTAAACCTAAAGGTTTGGCATCTGTGCCATAAATACCTGCGTTCGTGATTACCGCTCGCGATTCTCCCCGCTTACGTAATTCAGCAAAGATAGTTGGATAATCTTGTGTCTGTCCCTTCGGCGTGACCGCTGTTGAAATTCGCATGCGGCGTAGATCCACTTCGGCTACCGCATACATGTGTCCAGCGAAAGTTACACATCGAACAGGAACGTCCGGCTTTATCGACTTGCAGTAGTCTTCTACGTTGACAGCACCAAGACGAACTGCAAAGCAAAAAATAACGAGCATCAAGACGGGGCGTTGCATAGTCCTCATCGCGAATAATTTTAGTTACTGGCTTGGGCATTGGCGGCATGTCTGCTATTACATTGAAAATCCGATCCGGCCGCCTTCACATCCCCAAGAATACCAATAAAAGTCCTGTCAAGATCACGTGGGCGCAAATTGCTGATAAACACGAATCGCAACTGAAGAATATCCGCATGTTTTCCATCGATTCGCGCTTCAGGAGACACCACCCTAGCGGATCGTCATCTTGCGGTACTTCTCCGCTGCCGTTTCTGACGAGACGTGCGTGTAATACACCTCTTTCAAAAAGTAAGGCTTGGCCTTGGTCCCCACGATCGGCAGGATTTCGATGTGCCAATGGTAGTCCTCATCCACGGTCTTCCAATACTGCAGAATGTTCGATTTCTGGTAGGTATTCGGGACCGTATGCAGCACCAGATGGAATGAATCGGAAATGCCGATCACCCGCTGCAAGGTGCGGCGGATCAGCCCCGCCAGTTCACCCAACTGCGCCGGACGGGAAGTGACGGAGCGCTCAAAGGATGAATCATGCCGGCGCGGCATGATCCATATTTCATACGGCACGCGCGATGCGAACGGGCACAGCGACACATAATTGCCCAGGGCTTCAACAATCCGCACCGGCGTGCGGAACTCCTGGCCCAGCGTGTCACAGAAAACGCAGCGTTCTTTTTCCAGGTAGTAGTCGCGCGACGCCCGCAGCTCGTACAACACGCGCCGCGGCACAAACGTGGTCGCTGTCAGCTCAGAAACAGGATGGTCAAACTCCTGTCCCGCGGGCGCTCCATGGTTCTTGAACATGGTGACATATTTAAAGCGAAGATCGCCTTTCAGGTCCTGTATGCGCTGCGCCGCCAACTGGAGAAACTGCGAGATTTCAGCGTCCGACGACTGCCACAACTCAATATCGTGGCGGATGCTCTCCACCAGCACTTCATGCGCGCCCACCGTGTTCATGGCGTCGTAGATGCCTTCCGCGTGCCGGTGCGGCTCGCCTTCAATGCGGTAAAGCGGCGCGGGATGCACCATCGCCATCACCGGGCCGGCGCCGTAGTCCGCCGAGTTTAACGTGGCGATCATCTGCGGCGCATTCGGCGCTCCGGGACAGAACGGACAATAGCCCGGCTGCGCCGGCCGCTCCACGTCATCGCCAACAATGACCCATGAGCGCGTGATCGGATCTTTACGCAATTCCATGCTGTATCTAGGTAAACAGAGGGAACCGGCAACGGTCAATAGATCGCGCCCGTCCCCCCACTCCAAAAAACCAAAATGCCCGCCATTACCGATCCGGGAAAATACGCTTCATCCGCCACTTTCTTGCTCAAAAACCTCCCCGACCGCATTAGAATTCGCTACGCAAACGCTTTGGGCCATGTTTTCGCCCGGCACTTCATCCTTAAGGAGAAATGAACATGGTGAGGCTCAGCGTTGTCATCTCTCTACCCGGTGAGAACAACTATTTGCGCGAGCAGGAGACCGCTGCCAAAACCACGGCACAGCGCCTGGGCGTTGATCTGCAGGTAATCAATGCCAAGAGCGATCCGGTAACGCAGAGCCAGCAGGTATTGGAAATCGTTCAATCACGCTCCTCTCGTCCTGATGGCATTTTTGTGGAACCAGTCAACAATCAGGGCCTGCCTCGCGTTGCTGAAGCCGCCGTGGCCGCGGGAATCGGCTGGGTGGTGAGCAACGCCCGCGTGGATTACCTGGGGCCTTTGCGCAAAACGGCAAAAGCGCCTGTCTTCACCGTGTCACAAGACCACACCGAAATCGGACGCATGCAAGGCCGCCAGTTTGCGGCGATCCTGCCCCATGGCGGCTCCATTCTCTATCTGCGCGGCCCAGCCACAAATTTTCTCGCCTCGCAACGCTCTGACGGACTGGAGAGCGCGCTCGCCTCCAATGCCCAACTCAAAAGCTTAAAGATCCAGTGGACGGCGGAAAGCGCCTTCGCCTCCGTGACCTCATGGCTGCGCCTTTCCACCGTACACGCCTCTGATACTCATCTGATTGCGGCGCAAAATACTGATTTTATCCAGGCCGCCAGACGCGCCTTTGAAGCAAATGCCCCCGGCCCCGACCGCATTCAATGGCTCAGCCTTCCTTATTGCGGCGTTGGCGTTCTCAACCAGGCCAAACCTCTTCTGGATGCGGGAACACTCACCGCCGCCATCGTCACCTCGCTCACCATGGATACGGCGCTCGATATGTTCGTGCGCCACCTTCGCAGCGGCTCCCAGCCGCCGGAACACACCGTGGTTAAAGCCTGGTCGCAGCCCAGCCTGGAAGAGCTGACAGCGAAATATTCCTAAGAAAACTGGCCCGCTCTGTCCGAAACATGCTTACTACTTCATAAAATTTCGCGCCTGACCCCCCACCCCCCATATGCCAATTAGCATTCCAAAGGAGTTAGCCTTGGTCATCCCCAGTAATCTGCCTCCAAAACATGTCCCAATCACGTCGAATCCACCTCAAATCGCGTCAATTGTTGAGCTATCAACCCCAGTTTGCTTAAAGATGCAATGTGCAATATTCGGCAGAGGGTCGTAGTTTAGGTTTTCAATTACTAACTTACCCATTTACCAAATTTTCCTGGGCCAGCCCCATCCTAGCGCATTTTTATTCACGAACAAAGCACGAATCGGGACACGTCTTGACAAGAGGGACCTGCGGCTCTGTTCGTTTTCGCACACTCGTGTTAATTCCTGGGCAATACCATCCAGAGCGGTAGGTTTACCACAGCCGTCGAATCCTGTAAGCGTCAAACGCCGCATCATTGCTAAGGATTGGTAGATTCTCCGCCTGCGCCTGGGCAATCAGCATACGGTCGAATGGATCTTTATGTGGTCCAGGCAGTAAACCGGCCCGCACTGCGTGGTCAGTGGAGATGGCCAGTCCTTCCAAGCGCTCACGAGCAAGATAGCCGGCAAAATCGGCAAGCAGATCACCGGCATCCGGCAGCTTTCCGATGCGAAATTTGGTTGCGATCTCCCAGGCCGAAGCGGAGCTTACAAGAACACTGTTGCCCGTCTTGGCCAGATGCTTCCTGGCCGAAGCCGGGAGCGCGGGATCATCCGCCAGCCACCAGAGTAGCGCGTGTGTGTCAATCAACAGGCGCATTGGAGACTATTCCCAGCGCGCAAGTTCTTCATCTGCAAGAGGCTCAAAGAACTCGGGCCCCACATGCAATTTCCCGCGCAGGGCTCCGGGTTGACGGCGGCCTTTTGCATCTGCGATGGGAACCAGGCGCACCACAGGCTCGGGGCCGCGGGCAATCACCACCTCTTCTCCCTGGCAAGCCTGTTCAATCAGTTTGGAGAGATTTGTCTTGGCTTCGTGAATGGTGAAAGTCTTCATATTGTCCTAGCTAATATAGCTTAGCTAAGGAAAAAAAGCTTTGCAAGCGCTTTTTACCTTTATGCCTTCTTTGCGTGTATGCCTTCTTTGCGTGATCGCCTCCACTCCGCTGCCGCGGTAATATGCCGCCATCAAGAAAATGGCTCCTCATCCGGCATCGCAGAATTGAATTCTGAAACCTTCAACCAAAGTGCATGGAGGGCTCAATCTGCCTAATCCTACGCAACGCTGCTGCCATTCAGGGTTAGAATTACGTCGCATCGTGAATTGGGAGACTATGAAGATCGCGCATGAAGTCATCAGGGCCGTGACTGAATCATGGCTTCTGGTCTTCTTTCTTGTGGTCCTTGCCATTGCCGTAGTGGTGTATCTGCGCAGCCGCAAACAGATTCTCTTTGAATCTTGGATCACCATGTATGACAGCAAAGAGCACGATCTGGGCAAAAGCGTAGCTGATCTCCTGTTATTCAAGATCGGATATATCAAGGGCGTCCACCAGCGCTCCGCCGGGACGATTGGAAACTGGAATATCTATCGCGATGTGCCGGCCTTCCGCCAGAGCCTGGACGAAAATGTAAAGCTTCTGGCCTCCGTGGAACTCGGCAAATACGGTTCTTTCCTGACCGCGATCTCCACACTCTTATTCAGCTTGCTGCCGATGGTGTTCCGTCCGGCGCGCCTCAAAGGCAGCATCCACAAATATGGTGAGCGTTTGCAACTGCTGGCCACACTCGATTTTTACTCGCCGGCAAAATGGCGTACCTCCGCGAACAACCTGTGGGAGGTAATTCAGGAAAAATCGACGGACGAAAGAGTTCCTGAAGCCGTGGAGGAGCTGGCTTTCCGCATCTATCTTGATCTCACGCGAGAAGAGATTTTCAAGTCCTGGGCTGGCTTTCAGGCTTATACCAATGGCCTGGCCAGTTACCTTTCTTACGTTGATCTGCAACGGCCCGCGGATTATCAAAACGCTAAAAAACACTATAGTGAAGCACTTGAACTGGAGCCCAACAACCCAGCCATCCGCTACAGCATGGGTGTGCTCGAGTATTACCAATGGGACGTGGACCGCAACAATGAAGCCATTAAGAACTTTCAGGGCGCGGTGGCGGCCTCGCAGGCCCATTTGCGCTCGTATGCTCATAGCGGACTGGCCAATGCGCTCCTACAGAAGTATGGCCGTTACAATTTTCGCGATCCGCACCTGCTGGAGGACGCCGTCTATCACGCCCAGCGCGCGGTGGAGATTGATCCTGACCTTGATATGTCCAATCGGGCGTTGGCGTTTGCCTATCACCAGATGAGTGAGAGTCAGGCGACCAGCCAGGACCCTGCCGAACGGCGTAAGTCTGCCGCCAACCGTGAGCTGGCCATCCAGCATTACACCCGCGCCTTTGAGATCAACGAGCAGAACTACGCTGCCCACAATAATCTGGCCAATCTCTATCTTGAATGGGGCACGCGCGACCCCGCCGAAGACAAAGCCCTATCAATGCAAAACCTGCGCCACGCGATCAAGGAGTGTGAAGCCACTCTCGCCATCAATCCGCAGTACTTCCTGGCTTTTGACAATCTCGGCAACGCCTATCTTGAGCTGGGTCTGCTGGAGAAAGCTGCTGACAGCTATAAGAACGCTCTCCGTTACAAGCCTGACTACCCCGAAGGCATGAATGACCTGGGCGCGATCCACCTGAACAAGGCCTTCCCGGGCTGCAATGTGGGCGATGCGCTACGCTATCATCAGGACGCTCTGCTGCTTCTGCCAAGACCTGAACAACAGCAGCAACGGCAGAAATTGTGTTCGGTCTTCGGCAAGCGCTGGCTTGGCCATGTTGCTGGCCAACCAGAAGCGCAGCTCGATCCAGCCATCCGGCAAACGCTTCTAGACGCGCATTGCACCTGTGTTGCAACCATGAAGAGCAACACCGTGCAGGCACGGTCGGGGACATAGCCCGCAATCCGCGAAAGGATTTGGCTGCTATATAATTCGCTCACCAGCCGAATATTTTTGCTCGCATGACTGAACCTTCCACTCCGATGATGCGGCAATATGCCGCCATCAAAAAAGAGCATCCCAACGCGCTGCTCTTCTTCCGCCTGGGGGATTTCTACGAACTCTTCTTTGAAGACGCCGTAGTCGCCGCACGCGAACTCCAGATCACGCTGACCTCGCGCAACAAAGAAAAAGACCATGCCATCCCGATGTGCGGGGTGCCCTATCACGCGGCGGAAAATTATCTTTCCAAACTATTGCGCAAAGGTTTCCGGGTGGCTATCTGTGAACAGATGGAAGTCCCCAACGCCGCCACCAAGCTGGTACGGCGCGAAGTAACGCGCGTGCTCACGCCGGGCACGGCCATTGATTCAAGCGTTGGCTCAGAAGAAAACAATTTTCTGGCCGCGCTGGCAAGAGCGTCAGGCGCGGTAGGGCTGGCGGCGCTTGATCTTTCCACCGGTGAATTTCGCGCCACGGAGTTCCGCGGCCCGGACGCCGAACGCCGTATTCTCGAAGAGCTGCAGCAATTGCGTCCGCGCGAGGTCCTCTATCCTTCAGGTCTTCCCTTGTTTGATCCGCCACCGATCAACAGCGCGGAAGCGCCAACGCAGCCGGCTGCCGCGCCGCAAGCCAGCTTGCAGCAGACCGGCAACGCCATGCGCTTCACGGAAACGCCCCTGGAAGACTGGGTGTTTGCCCCCGACTACGCCATACCCCTTCTGGAGAACAAGATGGGCGTGTTGTCATTGGAAGGGTTTGGCTTGCAGGGCCGTCCGGCGGCGGCAACGGCGGCCGGGGCCATTCTGCATTACGTCCGCTCCACGCAACGCGGCACGCTGGAGCACGTTGACCGCATCGGCTTTTATGATCGCCAGGAGTATCTGGTGCTGGACGCTGTTACCGTCCGCAACCTTGAACTGGTAGAGCCG
>DATBCN010000084.1:0-2149 GCA_036270475.1 Candidatus Angelobacter sp.
GGCGGCAGCTTTGGTATTGTTGTGCTGCTCCTTCTGCTGGTGATTTTGACTTGCGCCTGCGGAGGCTGGTATTTCATCGGTGTGGAAACCGTGATTGTCTGCAGCCCGCCGGATGTCACCGCCTTTCTTGATGACAAGGAACTCACGCCGTCCTCTTATGGCAGATACGTTGTTCCGCACCTCTCGCGGAAAACGCATTTCCTCAAGGTCCAAAGCCGTGGCTTTGCCGATACCATTCAGCGTCTTGATTTTCCACTGACCTCGTTGCATGAATGGGTCAATATCAGGCTGGTGCCCAGCCTGCAGATACGCCGCTGAACGTCCCGCTGAGAAGTTTAATTGAGCAGAAAACCCCCGGCGCACCAGCACCGGCTTTGGTCTCACAATTTCTTTCTAGTTCTCTAAATCAGAAAAGTGTTTTAATCCCGCCTGCTGCCCGGCCTGCCTGGGTTTTTGCGTAGGCGCGGGACGCGAGAAATGCCGGATCACAACGTCATCGCCAATCGCATTTTCACTTTGTTGTGCCACCAGGTGCTGTGCCGGTTGAATGCGTGGTGAAGGCTTGGCCGCTGTTGGTGCGTTTGCTTGTGTCTGCGCGGCTGCGCCGGTCGGAGCTGGTTTTGCCGCGCTCTGCGTGCCTGCGGCAGGCAGTGGTCTAGCTGGGCCGGTTTGGACAGTCACTCCGCCGCTCGGTACGCCGCCAGTTTGCACTGTAACGCCTCCGCTCCGCGCAGGTGCGCTAGTAGATGCATGGCTTGCCGTACTAGCCAGCGGCGCGCGCGAATGAAACAATCCCAGCGCGATTCCCATAATGAACAGGGCGATTACCGCAGCCGCGCCCGCAAGCACGGCGCGCAGTGGTGGATTGATTCTGCGCCAGAGATTGATTGGGACTGGCGCTGTCGCCGCGCGATTCTGCTTCCCATCCACCGATGTTGCCGCAGAAGAAGCAGCCAGCGCCGCAACTCTGTGTTCGCGGTCTTCTCTGGAGCGCTCGCCTGTCCTTTCCCTGGTGTCTACCCTGGTTGGCTCCCAAAGATTGCTTCGCGCATCCATCCGCGCTTCCCTCAGACTCTGTTCGCTTAACGTGTTTTCAGACGGACTCTGACGCCAGCTTTGCTCCTGTGGGCTTTTTTCCTGTAACCCAGTTTCCTGTAAACCTTGTAAACCAGGGTCGCGCTGCCGGACTAACTCAACCAACCGTGCTGCCGCCTGTTCGCGTGCGGCTTCCAGCTCCGCCGCGCGTTGCTGCGCGTCTGCCCGGCGCTGTTCCAGATCAAGCAGGCGTGCTGCGTGTGCGGCACGGGTTTCTGCCGAGCGCACCTGCGCCCGCTTCTTGTATTCCTGAAAGTGGTCGCGCACTGAAGCCGCCGTGGATGACGTCAGGGCCAGCGCATCTGCCCACGTCCGGGCCGCGATTTTTGCGCCGCCTTCCAGCACTTTATGTCCCGGATTGCCGAGCGTGCTGTTTCCGGGTGCGGCTTTTCTAAGATCATTACTTCTAAGATCATTACTTCTAAGATCGTTATTTCTAAGATCGTTGCTTTCAGCTCCGCTGCTCTGTTGCTGTTGTGTGTTGCGGGCTGGCGGCGTGCTAAAAGGTGTGAGTTGCGCCAGATACGGCATGGGATCAGCGGCCCTGGCTGGCTCCGCCATCTTCACCGGCTCCAATTCTGCCGGCTCATCCAAAAAAGCCACTGGAGGAAGCGGTTCCTGCTCCATCACCGGTATATCCATCACCGCCGGCTCTGCCTGCACCACGACGGGCATTTCAATCACCGGAGCAAAGGCGGCCTCAAATTCGCGCTCCGCATCACTCTGCGCTGTAACCGGGGCCATCCGTTCATCGGCGCTTCCCGCCATGGGACCGGTCATGGCTTGTGCGTGGGCAACAATCTGGGCCGCGTGAGCCACTTCAGGTTCCACAATCCTGGGCTGCAAAACACCCGGCGCCACGGCTACGTCCGCTTCCAGTTCGGTCGCCAGGTCGGCGGCGCGCGCCAGCACGTCAGTCCGTTCGCAGACTTCAAATTCAATTTCAAGATCAGCGGGAGCAAGGTGTGCCTGATCAGGACTCACCACTTCAACCTTATAACCTTGTTGCCGTAATTGACTGGAAAGGTCCGTGGTTCGTTCCGGATTGCGCGTA
>DATBCN010000085.1:0-11411 GCA_036270475.1 Candidatus Angelobacter sp.
GGGGTCCCCGCAAAGCCCGGGGTTGGCTTTGTGGGGCGAAAAGTGGTGCCGCTCACGCTGGAAATGGATAGCGGCCATCGCCAGCTCATCATCAGCGGGCCCAACACGGGCGGCAAAACCGTTGGACTGAAAACGCTGGGACTGCTGGCGCTGATGGCGCAGTCGGGAATTCCCGTTCCGGCCATCACGGCGCGGCTACCGGTGTTTGACGCGGTGCTGGCCGATATTGGCGATTACCAGTCGATTGAGCAGAACCTTTCCACCTTCTCTGCGCACGTGACGAACATTGATTTCATTTCGCGCACGGCAACGGCAAATTCACTTGTCCTGCTGGACGAGCTGGGATCGGCCACCGATCCTGAAGAAGGCGCGGCGCTGGCCGTGGCCATTGCAGACCATTTCCGGCGCAGCGGCGCGCTCAGCGTGATCCCCACGCACCACACATCGCTCAAGGTCTATGCCGCCAATACTCCGGGCGTGCTCAACGCAGCCGTGGGCTTTGACGAAAACACGCTGCAACCGACTTATGAGTTGCGCGTCGGCGTGCCGGGAGCGTCAGCGGGCATCAACATCGCGCAGCGGCTAGGCTTGAATCGGGTAATTACAGACGCCGCGCGCGAACGGCTGACCACGCAGACGCAGGACGTGAGCAAATTCCTGGACAAGCTGCACGCTGAGCTGCGCGACCTGGAACAAGAGCGGCGGGCGGCACAAAAACGAGAAGAAGACCTGGGCCGCGAACTGAAGCGGTTGGAAGCAGAAGGCCAGCAGGAACAGCGCAACAAGACGCGCGAATTTGAGCGCAAGATGGAGTCGCTCATCAAGGACTTTGAGTACCAGGTGCGCGAGGCCATCAGCGCCGTGCAGGACCGCGCCGCCGCGCAAAAGCTGACCAAGCAGGCGGAACAGCGCATCGCCAAGCTGCGCCGTGAATTCAAAGAGCAGTTTGACGCCAACGTGGTGGCGCACAAAACCGGCGCGGACCAGGGCGATCCGAACGCGCGTCCGCATGAGGTGAAGCACATCTCCGAGGGCGATACGGTCAAGCTGAAGTCCATGGGCCGCACGGCGGTGATTAAGCGCAAGGTGGATGAGAATACGTTTGAAGTCGAGATCGGCAACATGAAGATGAAAGTGCCGCGACATGACGTTGCCGAGGTGTTTGGCCGCAGCGGCGCCGGTGGCGGCGGCTCGAATCCGGTGGCGGCGGCGCGCGCGCGGGGAATCTCCGTGACGCTCAAAGAAGATTCCAGCGCGCCCACGGAACTCAACGTGATTGGCCGCAACGTGGACGAGGCCACCAGCGCGGTAGAAAAATTTATCGACCGCGCATTTCTCGCGGGGCTTACGCGCGTGCGGATCGTCCACGGCAGCGGCATGGGCATTCTGCGAAAGGCCCTAAGGCAATACCTGCAAAAACATCCGCACGTGGCGACGGTCGCCGAGCCGCAGCAAAATGAAGGCGGAGCGGGGGCGACTGTCGTGGAGTTGAGGGAATAGCGAAAAGCAAAATCTCACCACGGAGATGGCATGAATAAAGTGCAGTGCTGAGGCGGTATGCTCCAGGAGGGTAAATCTGGGGCAGACAGGTTGCAGGCTGGGCACGTGCAGTGAGGCAGTACGACCTCGACACGGAGATTAGTCAGACCTGCGATCGAAGCGTCACCGTAAGGCCAGTATGAGCTTGGATGGGAGTGTGGTGATCGCCTGAGAGCTGCGTCTACTCCAGAACCATAAGGAGAGACGAGGAATGAAACGCTATCTGGGAGTAGACCTGCATCGCACACAGTTTGTAGTATGCACACGGCTGGAAAATGGCCAGCACGAGGTGCGGCAGTGGCGAATCGGACAGCTGCAAGAGTTCGTGGAGCAATTGCAGAGCGAGGACGAGATCGCGGTGGAAGCCATGGGGACAACAGCCCGATTCTACGATGCGGTAGTAGGGCGGGTGTCGCGAGTGGTGGTGGTAAACCCGCACCAGTTCAAAGTGATCAGCGAGTCGGTAAAGAAGACGGACCGCAACGATGCCGCAGCGCTGGCGTTGTATCTGGCCCAAGACTTGTTGCCGGAGGTAAGGATGAAGCCCAAGCAGCATCGCGAACTGATGCATATGGCGGAGACGCGCGACCTGTTGGTCAAGCAGCGGTCGGCCTTGAAGGGGAAGATCAACAACCTGCTAGCCATGCAGGGGATCGAACTGAAACGGGAAGCGCTGTCGAGCAAGATCGGGCTGGAGCGAGTGCTGGCCAGCCCGGTCAGTTCCATGGTGCAACTGGAGTTGCGGGTGTTGGTGGGGCAGATACGCACGCTGTCGGAGAGCATTGCGGAATTGGAAGAACGGTTGGAAGAAGAAAGCCAACAACTGCCCGGATACGCGAACCTGACCAGCATCAAGGGCATCGGCATGCTCAGCGCGACGGTGCTGCTGACCACCATCGGCAAGATCAGCGATTTTGCCGATGAGAACAAACTGGCGGCCTATCTGGGGCTGGTGCCGAAGATAGAAAACTCCAACGAAAGGGAACGGAGCGGCCGTATCACCAAGCAAGGCAATAATCTGGCCCGGACCGCCTTGGTGCAATGCGGGTTGGTGGCGAAGCGATATAGTCCCTACCTCAACTGTTTCTACGAACGAATCAAACAACGCCGAGGAGGAGGCAAGGCCAAAATCGCCCTGGCCAGAAAGCTGGTCAAAATTGTCTACGATACTCTGAAAAACCGGTGGGTCTTTGAAGACTTCCCCACCTTCACCCTGGCCGCCTAAACCCGGCCAAAACAATTTTTGAGTAGACATTATTCATGGGAGGCACGGAGACACGGAGGAGAGAAAAACAAAACATTGCCGCTGATTTACTCAGGTGAACGCAAATACTAAATAGGAGTTCAATTTGCGAAGCTGGGTTTTGATCTGCGCTTATCAGCGTAAATCTGCGGCTACTTTGGTTTTCTTTACGCCAGTTGTTAATTGTTTATGTCTGAATTTTCAGTAATCGGGAAACGCGTTGCCCTGGTTGACTCGGCGGGCAAGACTACCGGCCAGGGCAAGTATGCTGACGACCTGTCTCTGCCGGGAATGCTCACGGGCAAGATCCTGCATTCACCGTATCCGCATGCCAGGATCAAAAAGATTGACGCGGCAAAGGCTGAGGCCATGGAAGGCGTGGTCTGCGTGGTGACCGGGCCGGACGCGCCGAACAAGTACGGCATTCTTCCCGTCGGCCATGATGAAACGGCACTGGCGGTGGAGAAAGTCCGTTACGTTGGGGACAACGTGGCGTGTGTGGTTGCGGTTTCTGAATCGATTGCGGAGCGCGCGCTGGAACTGATCGACGTTGAGTATGAGCAGTTGCCGGCGTGGTTCGATCCGGAAGACTCGATGAAGGCGGAGCGGGACTGGATCCATCCGCAGCGGCCCAACAATATTGAAAAGGATTATCACCATTCATTCGGCGATCCAGACAAGGGCTTTGCCGAGTCGGACGTGGTGATGGAGCATCGTTACCTTGCGGGCGAAGTGACACATGCGGCGATGGAGCCGCACTCGACGCTGGCTTCGTTTGAGATCGACTCACAGACGGGACAGCCAGGACGGCTTACGGTGTGGTCGTCGACGCAGGTGCCGTATTATCTGCAGCACAAGCTCTCTATTGTGCTGGAGATGCCGATGCAACAGATACACGTGATCAAACCGCTGGTGGGCGGCGGTTTTGGCGGCAAGAGTGAAATCATCCCGCTGGAAATCATTGCAGCCGTGGCGGCGCGCAAAGCCAAAGCACCGGTAAAGATTACTTATACGCGGGAAGAAGTTTTCTGGGCGCATCGGGGAAGGCCGCGGACCATTATTGACATGAAAGTGGGCGCGAAGAAGGACGGCCGCCTGACATCGGTCGCGGCAAAAGTAATTCAGGATGGCGGCGCATACTGCTCTTATGGCGTGGTGACCATTCTTTATTCGGGCGCGCTGCTAGGCGCGCTGTATGACATTCCTAATATCAAGTATGACGGCTATCGCGTGCTGACGAACAAGCCGGCGTGCGGCGCAATGCGCGGACACGGCACGGTGAATGTCCGTTTTGCGTTTGAGAGCCAACTGGATGAAATTGCGGCGAAGCTGGATATTGATCCGGCGGAGATTCGAAGGATCAATCTGCTGAAGCCGCCGTGCATTACGGTGAACAATCTGCGGGTGCAGAGTTATGGCCTGCCAGAGTGCATTGAAAAAGTGATTGACCGGTCAGGATGGCATGAGCGCCGCAGCAAACTGCCTCCGGCGCGCGGCATGGGCATGGCATGCAGCCACTATGTGAGCGGCGCGGCCAACAGCATTATTCGCTCGGACATGCCGCATTCCACGGTCAACATTAAGATTGATCGCGATGGCGGCGTGGTGGTTTATACCGGCGCATCCGATATTGGCCAGGGATCAGACACAATGGTGGCGCAGATTGTGGCGGAGGTGCTGGGCATTACCATGGGACGCATCCGCGTGATTGCCGCCGATACTGACCTGACTCCGATTGATATTGGCTCATACTCCAGCCGCGTGACCTTTATGAACGGCAATGCGTCACTACGGTCGGCGCAGGACGTGAAGAAGAAGATTGTGGCCGCTGCGGCAATCAAGATGAACTGCGCTCCGGAAGACGTGATGATGCGCGATGATCGCGTATGGAAGCGTGGAAGCGCGGAACAGGCGACCAATGGAGCGGGCAGCAAGCATGAAGCAAAGGCCGATGCGCCGGGTGGCAGCGTAAAAGAAGTAAGTGGCCGGGTGGAAGGCCAGACGCTGCGCGGTTCATTGCAGCAGAAGCGCAAGGAAGAAGGCCCAAAAGACAGCATGAGTTTTGAAGAAGCTGTGGTCTCGGCCATCGACTTTACAGGCGCGCTGACTGGCACAGGATCTTATGCGCCGCCAAAAGAAGCGCGCGGCGGAGCGTTCAAGGGCGCGGGCGTGGGACCTTCGCCGGCATATTCATATTCCGCGCAGGTGGCTGAAGTGACCGTGGACGAAGAGACCGGCGAGGTGAAAGTCCATAAGGTGTGGGCGGCGCATGATTGCGGACGCGCGCTGAACCCGGTTTCAGTCGAAGGCCAGGTGATCGGCTCAGTATGGATGGGGCTGGGCCAGGCGCTGCAGGAAGAGATGACGTGGAAAGACGGCCTGCTCATGAATCCGGGGATGCTGGAATACAAGTCGCCTTCGGCCACGGAGTCGCCGGAGGTGGAATGCATTATTGTTGAGTCGGTCGATCCGGAAGGGCCGTTTGGCGCGAAAGAAGCGAGCGAGGGATCATTGGCGGCAACGATCCCGGCCATTGCCAACGCAATTTATGACGCGGTAGGCGTGCGGATGAGGGAATCTCCGTTTACGCCGGAGCGCGTGTTGGCGGCGATCAAAGCGAAACATGGCGAGAAGAAATCGCTGGAGATGACGCGTGGGAGCGATCCTGTGGCGCCGACAACATTCCGCGAGCATGGCGGGTCTTTGTGGTTTAAGGGAAAAGGGCCGGACAGGCATGCGGATGATCCGTCGAGGCGGGCAACTCAAAATGAAATATGAATTGCACCGCGGAGACGCGGAGGCGCGGAGAAAAGCAAAGAAATTTGCCGCTGATTTACGCGGATCAACGCAGATAAGCAGGCAAGATTTAGTTTTGCAGAAGCGAAGCACGCTTTTTGATCTTCGTTCATCAGCGCAAACCTGCGGCTGTTTTGTTGTTCTCCGTGCCTCTGTGTCTCCGTGGTGGATTTAAAAACTAAATGAGTCTTCCTTCATTCAAGCTTCTTCGTCCGCGCACGTTGCGGCAGGCCGTCGACTATCTGGCGCGGCATGGCAATGATCTGCTGATTCTGGCGGGCGGCACTGATCTGCTGCCTTCGATGAAGCAGAAACTATTCGCGCCGGCATATGTGATGGACATCCGCGGGATTGAAGAGATACGCGGCATCCACGTGCGTCCGGGGGCGGGCGTGGAGATTGGCGCGCTCACGCCGCTTTCCGCGATTGAAGATTCGGAGTTCATACGGCGCAGCTATCGCGTGCTGCATGAAGCGGCGATGACGGTGGCTTCGCCGATCCTGCGCAACATGGGCACGCTGGGCGGCAATATATGCCTGGATACGCGTTGCGTCTGGTACAACCAGTCATTGCAATGGCGGCGGTCATGCGGGTTCTGCATCAAGAAAGATGGCGACCTATGCCATGTTGCGCCGGGCGGCAAGTTCTGCTGGGCGGCTTTCTCCGGCGATACTCCGCCGGCGCTGCTGTGCCTGGGCGCGGAACTTGAGATGGTTGGGCCGAATGGGCTGCGGCGCGTGACGCTTAAAGATTTTTATACCAACGTGGGCGATGCGCGCATGAAGCTGGAGCGGAATGAAATGCTCACGCGCGTTTACTTGCCGGAGGAGTCCGCAGGCTGGAAGGGCAGCTACATGAAGCTGCGCATACGGGGATCGATTGATTATCCGCTGGCCGGCGTGGCGGTTGCCCTCAAACAAAATGGCGGGCCGGTAGAGAATGCCCGCGTGGCGATTACGGCGGTCAATCCCGCGCCGCTACTGGTGAAAGGCGCGGACAATGCGCTGATCGGCAAACAGGTTGATGAGCACGTTGCTGTGCTGGTGGGTGAATTGGCGGCCAAAATGGCGAAGCCACTCACGACATCAGCCCTGACGCCGGAGTATCGGCGTGAGATTGTAAAGGTGTATGCGAAGCGGGCAGTGCTGGCAGCAAACCAGTAATTAGTATTTAGCAATTGGTATTTAGCTTGAGTATCCAGGTGCAGGTAGACTGCTCCGCTAAATACCAAGTGCCAAATACTAAATACCTTTCTCATGCAAATTACTGACTGCCACATCCATATCCAACCCGTCGAGATGTTCAAGGCCGGGCCGCTTGAGGTGATGAAGAAGGCGCGCGGTCATTACGAGGACATCCTGGAATACTGCCGCTCTCCCAAGGCGCTGCTGAAGTATATGGACTCCATCGCCGTGGAGCGCGCGGTCCTGATTAATTATGTCGCGCCGGAGACGATGGGATTCACGCATGAAGTCAATCAATGGGTGGCAGAGTATTGCAAGGAAAATCCAAAGCGGCTGCTTTCCTGCGGCAGCGTGCATCCCAGGCACGCGCTCAACGTGCAGGCGGAAATGGACAATCTGGTACGTCTGGGCATACGGCTGATCAAGATCCATCCGCCGCACCAGTTGCTCTATGCGAATGATTATTTGAATGGCGTAAAAGAGCTAGAAACCATTTATCGCGCGGCGGAGGCGAACGGTATCCCGGTGATGGTCCATACCGGGACTTCCATTTTTCCAGCGGCGCGCAACAAGTTCGGCGATCCCATTTTTCTGGACGACGTGGCGGTGGATTTCCCTAAGTTGAAAATCTTGATGGCGCATGGCGGCCGGCCGATCTGGATGCAGACCGCGTTCTTTCTTCTGCGGCGGCACAGAAACATGCACCTGGACATCAGCGGCATCCCGCCGAAGATTTTGCTCAAGTATTTTCCGCGATTGGAAGAAATCGCGCACAAGACGCTTTTCGGGACAGACTGGCCGAGTCCGGGAATTCCAGACATCAAGCAGAACCTGGACCAGTTTAAGGCGCTCACGCTGCCGGAGGCGGTGAAGGAGCAGATTCTTAGCAAGACGGCCCTGGAGATGTGGCCAGCGTAAGCTTCGAACCACAAGGACACGAAGGATCACGAAGGCGTGGGATGAAGCTGGGCGGGAGGGAGGAAACTCTGTAAAGGGCATCCCTCACACTTCGCAGTCTTGCGGCAATATGAATTCCCCACGCGAACGATGAGCGCATGCAGTTCGTTGTAATGCTGGGCCAGAGCGCCACGAGTAGAGCGGCTCATGCGCGAGGAGGCGTGACGAGGGTCAGCGGAGGGGTTGGTGACGATGAGAGAACCGGCTTCAGCGCTGCTGACAGCCTGCTCGACGAGCGAACGAATTTCCTCATAACCGGCATTTGCCTTGATGATGCCGTGGCGCTGCAGCACGCGGCGGGTGTAGGCGTCCACGACGAAAACGGGATGATTGCCGGCATAGAGCAAGATGGAGTCAGCGGTTTCCGGGCCAACGCCCTTCAGTGCGAGCAGTTGGGCGCGAAGTTTTCCCGTAGGCTGCGCGAACATACGGCCCAGCGAACTGGAATACTGCTGGTCAAGAAATACGATGAATGTCTTGAGGTTCCGGGCTTTCTGGCGGAAGTAGCCAGAGGGACGCAACAATGACTCAAGTTCGACAAGCGCCGCATTGCGCACGCCGCTGACGCTGAGCAGCCGGGCGCGGCGCAGATTGCGCAGGGCCATCTCTACGTTGCTCCAATTAGTGTTTTGCGTAAGGTAAGCGCCGACGATGACCTCAAATCGCGACCGTGCCGGCCACCAGTTTTGCGGGCCCCAGCGGCGGAACAGAGTAGTGTAGTAGCGAATGATGTCATTGCCGGGGCGAAGAGAGGCGGAGCTATTGGGTAATTGAGTAATTTGGTAATTGGGTAATTGAACCGCCATTTGCTCAATTACTAAATTACCAAATTACTAAATTGAGAATCGATCATCGGGCCACGCCAAGAGCCATTGATTGCGCAGATTACCATTCTGAGCTTTTGCCGCCGACCTGGGCTTGCAGGTCACAGGCTTCACGGCAAGGCCGGCAATAGTAGATGCCGTCTTCGCACAGGCGGACTTCAAACAAGCTCTGGCACAGCGCACAATATTTGTTGCAGGAACAGCTTCTCTCCGGCGAGTCACAGATCATGCACATGTATTCCTTGGCCATAGCGGCAGATTAGCGCGATTTGGGGGTTCAGAGCAACGGGACGATGGTAGATGGACTGGTGGGGTTGGAGAAAAAGGGCACATTTTCTAATGAGTTTCTAATGAGTTAACGATGCGGACATTTCTAACGAGCTTTGACAAACGGATGGTGCCTTGATTGACCCCCACAAAACACGGATGTTAACCTTAAAGGTTCTTTCACGGCCCGGCGGCTGGTCTGTCTAAGCCGTATCCCAAGGGTTGAAAGGAAAAACTTGTCCTCTACCGCAGAAGGCCAAACACTTAGAAAAACGGCGCTGAATGCGCTGCATCGGGGGCTGGGCGCCAAGATGGTGGATTTTGGCGGCTGGGACATGCCTGTTGAATATCCCGCGAGCGGCGGATTGGTAAAAGAGCATCTGGCTGTGCGCGCAGGCGTGGGCATGTTTGACGTCTCGCACATGGGAGACATTCTGATTCGCGGGCCGCAGGCGCTGGACGCCGTGCAGTGGATCAGCATGAACGACGCCTCAAAGCTGCAGGAAGGCCAGGCGCACTATTCCGCGTTGCTTTATCCAGAAGGGACGTTTGTGGACGATGTGATCGTCCATAAGATGGGCCCGAATGATTATCTGCTAGTCATTAATGCCGGCACGCGCGAAAAAGACCATAGCTGGGTGCGCAAGAACGTAAGCCGCTTCCGCTGCCACGCGGATGACGTGGGCGACTATTACACGCAGATCGCCATCCAGGGACCGAAGGCAGAGGCTACCCTGCAAAAGCTGACCAACGTCGACCTGAAGCAGATCAAGAATTACTGGTTCAAGCATGGGACGGTCTGCGGCTTGATGAATACGCTGATCGCGCGGACCGGCTATACGGCGGAAGACGGATTTGAGATTTACGTTCCGTCCGATGTTCCTACCAGCGAGCGCGTATGGAATGAAGTGACCGAGGCGGGCAGTGAATTCGGGATTGTTCCCTGCGGGCTGGGCGCGCGCAACACGCTGCGGCTGGAAGGCAAGATGGCGCTTTATGGCCACGAGATATCAGACACCATCAACGTCTGGGAGGCGGCGCTGGACCGTTATTGCAAGATGGAGAAAGCGGACTTCGTGGGCAAAGCGGCGCTGGAGAATGCGAAGGCGGCGGGCCTAAAGCGCATTCTTGTAGGGCTGGAAGCGGTGGACCGCGGCATCCCGCGTGATGGATATAAAGTTTTCAATCAGCACGATCATGAGATTGGCGTGGTTACCAGCGGATCGCCGGCGCCGTTTTTAAAGAAGAACATTGCCCTGGCATACGTGCCGCCGGCGCATTCGGAAATTGGACATGAAGTTTTTGTCGAGATCCGCGGACAGAAGGTGAAGTGCAAGGTAGTGCCGACCCCGTTTTATAAACGGCCCAAGAAGGCGTGAGCCAGTTGTAACATCCAAAAAAATATTAGCGCCCAGCAGAGGACAGAAAAATACATGGCATATCCCAAAGACTACAGATATACGAAAGAACATGAGTGGATACAGGTGAAGGGCAACACGGCAACGGTGGGCATTACGGACCACGCGCAGGAATCGCTGGGCGACATTGTGTTTGTTGAACTGCCCAAGGTCGGCGCACAAATTACCGCGGGTTCGAGCTTTGGCACCGTGGAATCCGTAAAGGCCGTGTCTGAGCTTTATGCGCCGGCATCAGGAAAGGTGACTGAGATTAATGAGAGCCTCAACCAGTCGCCGGAGGCCGTGAACAAGGACGCGCACAGCGCCTGGATGATTAGGTTGGAACTTGCAGACGCAAAGCAGGCGGACGCATTGATGTCCGCAGATGATTACGAGAAATACGTCGCGGAAGAGAAGTAGTTTGCTCGGGATGTGAAGCTTTTCCGAAGTCCCGATCCTGACCCTGAGGCTTGCTGAAGGGGAACGGAGAGGGAACCCTATAGGCACGAAAACCTCTGGGCTTACGAAAACAGAATAAAACCCCAGAAAGTCTGGAAGATTGTAGTGGTCCCTCACCCGCAACAACGGCGGGTTCGGGATCTTAGAAAAAAACCATGCGCTACTTACCAAAATCTCCCGCTGATCGGGCGCAGATGCTGCGCGAGATCGGCTGCAAGTCCATTGATGACCTGTTTGCTCCGATTCCGGCGGAATACCGGCTGGACCGCGATCTAAAAGTGCCGCGGCAGATGGCGGAGTCAGAGATCATTGACTATTTCCATGAACGCGCCAACAGCAACGCCGCGGGTTATGCGCTGTTTCTGGGCGCCGGCGCTTATCACCACTATCGTCCGGTGGTGATTGACGCCATGGTTTCACGCGGCGAGTTTCTTACGTCCTATACGCCGTATCAGGCGGAGATCGCGCAGGGCACGCTGCAGGCCATTTTTGAATTCCAGACCATGGTGTGCGAGCTTACCGGCATGGAAGTGGCCAACGCTTCCATGTATGACGGCTCAACGGGCGCGGCCGAGGCCATGCTGATGGCCGTCCGGATTACCGGCAGAACAGCAGCAGTGGTGGGGCGAAGCGTGCATCCGGAATACCGCGAGGTGATGCACACATACACGCAGCACCAGGGGCTGCCCATTGCCGAATGCGGTTATCTGGAAAATGGCCGCGTGGACATGGCTGATCTGGAAAA
>DATBCN010000086.1:0-5188 GCA_036270475.1 Candidatus Angelobacter sp.
TCGCCTTTTTGCGGGATGACGCGGGCAGGAAGCTGTTTGCCTTCCAGGATAAGTTTCAGCTCGTTGGCATCCAGCACTTCACGCTCCAGCAGAGCCAACGCGATGCGAACCAGAGCATCACGGTTCTCCAGGATGATGCTCTTGGCTTTTTCGTATCCGGTGTTCACCAGACGGCGAACTTCAGAATCGATTTCACGGGCTGTCTCTTCGCTGAAGTCGCGGTGTTGCGCCAGTTCACGGCCCAGGAAAATCTGTTCTTCCTTTTTGCCGAAGGTCAGCGGCCCCAGGCTGCTCATGCCCCACTCGCAGACCATCTTGCGCGACATTTCCGTGGCGCGTTCAATGTCATTGCCGGCGCCGGTAGACATCTGGTTCAGGAAGATTTCTTCCGCCAGGCGGCCACCCATCATCACGGCAATTTGCGTGTTGAGATAATCAAGAGTGTAGTTGTGCTTGTCGGTTTCCGGCAATTGCATGGTAACGCCCAGCGCCATGCCTCTGGGGATGATGGTGACCTTGTGCAGCGGATCGGCAAAGGGCATGAGCGCAGCCACAATCGCATGGCCGGCTTCATGATATGCCGTAACTTTCTTTTCGTCTTCCGTGAGCAGCAGACTCTTGCGCTCGGCGCCCATCAGGACCTTGTCCTTGGCCAGCTCAAAGTCATACATCAGCACGGATTTGCGGTTGTTGCGGGCCGCGTTCAGCGCCGCTTCATTCACCATGTTGGAAAGCTCCGCGCCGGAGAATCCCGGTGTACCGCGCGCCAGGATGGAGAGGTCAACATCGTCAGCCAACGGAATCTTGCGGGTGTGTACGCGGAGAATTTCTTCACGGCCGCGAACGTCAGGAAGTGGAACCACCACGCGCCGATCAAAACGACCGGGGCGAAGCAGTGCGGGATCGAGCACGTCTGGACGGTTGGTTGCGGCGATCAGAATGACGCCTTCGTTGGATTCAAAGCCGTCCATTTCAACCAGGAGTTGATTCAGGGTCTGCTCACGCTCGTCGTGTCCGCCGCCCAGTCCGGCGCCACGATGGCGGCCCACCGCGTCAATTTCATCGATAAAGATGATGCAGGGAGCGTTTTTCTTGCCTTGCTCAAACAGGTCACGCACACGGCTTGCGCCCACGCCCACAAACATCTCTACGAAGTCAGAACCGGAGATGCTGAAGAATGGAACATTGGCTTCACCGGCAACGGCGCGCGCCAGAAGAGTTTTACCGGTGCCCGGATGTCCTACCAGCAGCACGCCCTTGGGAATGCGTCCGCCAAGCTTTTGGAATTTTTGTGCTTCGCGCAGAAACTCAATGATCTCGCGCAGCTCTTCCTTGGCCTCGTCCACGCCAGCCACATCTTTGAATGTGATCTTTTTCTGCTGCATGGAAAGCAAGCGGGCGCGACTCTTGCCGAAGCTCAGGGCCTTATTGCCGCCGGTTTGCATTTGCCGGATCATCACAAACCACAACACACCCAGCAGTATGAAAGGCGAGAACTGGAGAAGCGCCATGGACCAGTTCCATCCCTGGCTGTCTTTAAATGTCGTCTTGGTAACGTCCTTGTGTGCGTCCAGCGCTGTCAGCAGCGCCGGATTGGTGGCAGGAACCACCAGGTGATACATGCTGCCATTGGTCAACTTGCCCCGCGCTACGTTGCCTTCAATCGTCACGTCGGCAACTTTGCTCTGGTTGAGCTGGGACATGAACTCGGTGTAAGCGATTTCCTGGTCCTTGCCGCTGTTCGAGCCGCTTTGAATAATTCTCCAGAGGACGACGGCGACCGCCACCAGCGTCACCCACAGGATCACCGTTTTAAATGTCGAATTCACTGATTGCTCCTAAATTCCCGCCAGCGACACTTTATACGCTGACTCCTTACCTTACGCAAAATGCGCACTAATGCAATAAAGACGTTTTGTAATGAAAAAGGTTCCCCGGCCCTCACGGAAGCGGGGCTCCTGCCGATTAGATGCTTAACAACTGGTATTCGGTCTCAAACTTTCTCACTGCAAAGATTTTATACCCAATCCCGCAAACGCGGGTGCAGTAAAACCGCTTAAGTCTTGCTTAAGGAGTACCCAGTTCGGCGCGTCCGGCTATATAAGGCAGATTTCGGCCAAAATGCCGCTCGCCCAACCCATAGCCTACGACAAAACTCTCATTCATGAGAAAACCAAAGTAATCGGGCTGCAATGACACCCGGCGCGCTGACTGTTTGTCCAGCAGGACAGCCAGTTTCACGCTGGCTGCGCCACGGCCCGCCAGGTTCCGAATCAGGAATTCACTCGTCACACCGGACTGCACCAGGGCCTCAACCAGCAAGACATGTTGCCCGCTGACGTCAACTTCAGGACTGAAAAAAATCTCGGTGGTGCTGGGATTCGCTTCCTTGAACTCTGCTTTCACAAACTGGCAAACCACTTTCAAATCCAGCTCCCGGACCAGGTCGGCCATAAAGATAAAGCTGTTTTCCATCACGCCAACCACATGCAACGTTTTACCCCGGAAATCACTGGAGATTTGCCGCGCCATTTCCTGTACGCGCTTTTTGATCTGGTCAGCGGAGAGCAGCACTCGGGAATATTCAGCCTTAAGATTTTCGGATTGGGCGACGGTCACTGGTCTCCTTCGGCAGACATTTTTATTTCCTCAATCAGCACTGCGTCTCCAGAAATGCTGGCAAAGTCGCGGGAAACCGGAAATCCTCGCATCCACACAATCTGGCCTGCACTCTCAATCACAGGCCATGTCTTCCTTTGGACAAGGGAAAACTGCTGTCCCAGCCGGCCAGGTTGCAGCAACTCTTTTACTTTCTTTGGGGATTGGCTGTGCGCCGGAAAAAATCTGTCGCCAGTGCGCCAATTTCTAACTTTCAATTCCGGCCCCAGCAGAGTGGGGTTCAAAAGCGTTGCCGTATTATACCCTGAAACCTTTTGTTTTTCAGCACTTATTAACCTCGCCCGAATGCTGGAACCAAGTTCCGGCACGGCCACTTCCCCGGGAATTGGCAGGGGATAGGAGTAGTTTTCTGGTGAATTATTGGTGTTTTGGCTGAAATGAAGCTCACGAGCGGTTTTGTTTGCCACTAAACCGTCTGGTAAAACCACCTTTTTACCCGTATTTCCCGGCAAAGCCATGCGTGTAAGCTGTTGAATATGCTTGAATTCAAGGCCAACACCTAACCTGCTGGCAGTTTCATGCAGAACCTGCCGCCGCAGGGCCAGCGGCAGGGCCTGCAAAGCGGCAAGATCAAGAGCAAGCACCCCGCCAGAGTCCCCGCTCAGGCTCCTTCCACTGCGGCTGGGCTTACCCTGGCGCGTCAGCCGGGGCAATAACAAATGCAGCTCATGGCCCCAATAATCCTCTTCAGCGCGCGCCTGTTCCGCTAGATCAGCCAGAGTTTCCCGGATCGACGGGTTGAACTCGCGCTCAAGCAATGGCAGCAAAACATGCCGGATGCGGTTCCGCGTGTGTGCCAGGTCCTGGTTTGAGGAATCCTCGCGCCATCGCTGCCCAATCGAATTGAGATAGGCTTCGATTTCAGTGCGCCTGGTTTGCAGCAATGGCCGCACCAGATTTTTCTTTTTCTGCGCCGGAGCAATTCCAGCCAGCCCGCGCGCGCCCGTTCCACGGAGGATGCGCATCAACACGGTTTCAGCCTGGTCGTCGAGCGTGTGCGCCGTGGCGATTTTTTGCGCCTTGCCCTGGTGAACCAGCCCGGCAAACCATTGGTGCCGCATTTCTCTGGCAGCGGTTTCAAGGCTGATTTTCCGCGCGACGGCACAGGCCGGAACGTCGCCCGAACCGGAGTGGAATTCAAGTTGATGCCGCGCTGCCAATTCTGCAACGAACTGTTTGTCCGCATCGGCCGCGGCCCCGCGAATCTGGTGATGGAAGTGGGCCACTGAAAGGACAATCCCAAGTTCATGCCGCAGTTCAAGCAGAAGACGCAATAGAGCCACGGAATCCGCGCCTCCCGAACACGCGATGGCAACGCGATCTCCCGGCTGGAGCAGCCTTTGGATGGTGATGTATTTGCGGATCTTGTCAATCACGCCATGATCCTTGGGGCAGCCGTGGAACGATGATATAACCAGAATCCACGTCCCCGAACAGGCGTGTGCTGGCACCGTCCCAGTACCAGTAATGGTAAGCGACGTACGCGCACAGAACTGCGTCCAATTTATCCTCGTTTGCCTTAAGGGTCACACCCCGCAAGGAGTTGGTATCAGTCTCTAAGAGCTGCGCAAGTTTCGAATTGGATTTAAGCGGTGGAGAAAAGGCCGATAATTTTTTGAGTAGGTGCTGGAGGTCTTGTTGTCCTCGGCGTTTTTCCGTGATGTTTCCTTTCTTGTACTTAAGAACGCGAGGTAAACGGAAGAGTTCGAGTAGAGCAACATGAGGATAGACCTCAAGCATGACATGCTCCTCATCCAGCCGGGTCACGTTCGGGGCATGTTTAAACCCGCGTGATTCCATCTGCGATTCGAGCCGAACACTGGCAGCGTTCGGATATAACGAAAGGTTTGACGAATGGCATGATGCGTCCCGTGCGCCGTACGCCCGGCCAAGTAGGGTTTCGCAACGTCGTTGTCCGTTTTGGTTGCAGATAACCAACGGCCCATCAATAGCAACAACGGTGGATTTCGTGGTGTAACGGTCAACGTATCCCGGTAAGACTCCGCAGTGGATCAACGCGGTATCTACCAGCCGTGCGCGCTGTCGGTCGCCCTGCAAAACAGCCACGCCGGACTGCTTCTCACCACCACGCCATGCGAGATCGATGCCGATGAAGGTAGCTTCACTCACAATTGAACATGATAGCGAATTTGGTGGTTGGCGTCGTATGACGATTTCTCGGGTAGTGTCTTGATTGTCGCGGGTGCCTTCTATGCGGCAAAGTTGCTATACTTTTACCCCAATGAAGGTGATTGTCATCATTCCCGCCGCCGGACTCGGCACACGCATGGCGTCTGCCGGAAAGAAAGGCGCGCCCTCCAAACAGTTTTTTGAAATCAACGGCACGCCGATTGTCATTCACACGCTGCGCGTCTTTGCCCGCAACCAGCAGGTCAGCAAGATAGTGGTGGCGTTGCGCAAAAATGAAATGGACCGCTTCCGCCAACAACTGGAACAAGAAAAGCTGGGCGCCAAGGTTGAAATGGTGGAAGGCGGCGAACGTCGCCAG
>DATBCN010000087.1:0-2153 GCA_036270475.1 Candidatus Angelobacter sp.
CCCAGCATGGTCTTTTTTCCCATGCACCGGGTGCAGCGGATTGAAGTAGACGCGCGCACCGGCGAATTGCCATCGTTGGGAGACCAGTTTGCCGCGAAGACGGGCATAACGGTAAGCAAATTCTTCCAGGAGCCGCAATGATGCTGAGCCAGTTGCGGTCCGCGCCCAACCTGTTGACCCTGACGCGGTTGATTTTTGTTCCATTTGTTGTAGTCGCCATCCAGCAACAGAAATATACCTGGGCGCTGGCGATCTTTGTGGTGGCGGGAATTACTGACGGGTTGGACGGCCTGCTGGCGCGCGTGCTGCAACAGAAGACCACGCTGGGCCAATATCTTGATCCCATTGCCGACAAGCTGCTGTTGAGCACCATGTTCCTGATGCTCTCCATTGCCCACATTATTCGCTGGCCGGTCACCATCTTGGTATTCAGCCGGGACATCATCATCCTGATTGTCTGCACCTTGCTCTACGCCACCGGCACCATGAAGACTTTCCGCCCAACCTGGTTTGGCAAAGCCAATACCGCGGCACAGATCATAAGCGTGCCGCTGGCATTGATTTACCAGATCACCGGCTCAGACTGGTCGCGCCTGGGCAAACGTTGGAGTATCTGGACCACGGTCGCGCTCACAACGGTTTCCGGCGTGCATTACGTCTGGCGGCTCGCCTTTGATCTGCGCGGATCGCACAAAGAAATTGACACGGCCCCGAAGACATCACAGTGATTTTGCCCTTCGGTGAGCGTCTGTTCCCTTACGCCATCAAAAAGGCATTCCGGAACAGTTCAATATCCGGTTCAACGCCGCTCTCAAAATAGACGCTCACAATATCAAAACGGTAAGGTGGATCGCTTTTGGTTTTGCGAAGAAATTCCCGCGCCACGCGGGAAAGATCGCGCTGTTTCTCCGCGTCAACCGCCGCTTCCGCAGGCATCATGCCGCGCGTGCTGCGGGTCTTGACTTCAATAAAGCACAGCGTCCCGCCATCCCATCCAACCAGATCAAGCTCGCTGCGGCTGCGCGGACTGCGGTAGTTGCGCGCCACCATTACATAACCCTGCTGACGCAGAAAGAAGTACGCAGCTTCCTCGCCGCGGCGTCCAGTATGAAGATGGTGGGGCGTTGAATCTTTGCGCGGCAGCAGCCGGGTGAGTGAATCGAGTGCGCGGAGAGTGAGGCGGGTTAGCAAACCAGCAGAGGACATAAAAATTTTAGCCGCGAATCAACGCAAATGAACACGAATCATATCAAAGCTGTTTTTGATTCGCGTTTTTCGCGTTAATTCGCAGCCAACTTTTTAAAGGTTTTCCTTCTCCACAACCCCAATGCACTCTTCCAGCACGTCCATGGCGATCTCTGCCTGCTCCACCGTCACAACCAGTGGCGGCGCAATGCGTATGGAGTTTTCACCGGCGCCCAGGAAGAGCAGTCCACGCTCAAACGCCAGCTCAACAATGCGGTCGCGCTCGTCATGCGCCGTGGCTTTCGTTTTCTTGTCTTTCACGATCTCTACGCCAATCATCAGGCCGCGACCGCGCACATCGCCCACCATGGGATGCGTCTTTACCCATCCGCTCAGGCGCTTCATCATGTGGCTGCCCACAACCTCAGCGTTTTTGATGGCTTCGCTTTCCAGGACGTCCATTGTCGCCAATGCAGCTTCAATGCAGACCGGATTGCCGCCGAAAGTGGATGCGTGCGAGCCGGGGACCCAGTCCATGATCTCCGCGCGCGACAGCATCACGCCCAGAGGCATGCCGGAGGCGATGCCTTTGGCGATAGTGATGATGTCCGGCTCAACACCGGTATGCTGGATGGCCCACCATTTGCCGCTGCGTCCCGCGCCGCTCTGAACTTCGTCGGCGACGAGCAAGATGCCGTGCGTATCGCAGATGCGGCGCAACTCGCGCAGGAACTCCGCCGGCGCCGGCAGATATCCGCCTTCACCCTGGATAGGCTAAATAAAGATGGCCGCGCACTCTTCCGGCGGCATGATCGTCTTGAAGACGCGGTCTTCAATAAAGCGCACGCACTCGGCAATGTGCTCTTCCGCCGACATGCCTTCAGGCTTGCGGTAGACGTTTGGATAAGGGACGTGGGCCACGCCCGGGACCACAGGGAAGAAGCGGCGGCGCTGCTGCGTCTTGGAAG
>DATBCN010000088.1:0-4577 GCA_036270475.1 Candidatus Angelobacter sp.
AATCCATATACATTGAATGGCCGGGTGTTGCGCAACATCACCAGTTCTTTGCCGCGGAGATCACTGGGCACCGCCTGCAGTTCAGCGAGAGTAGGCGAAAGCACAGGCGTGGTGGGAGTAAGAATCAAATCAACGCGCTCAAACTTTTGCAGGACATGCCGGCGTTGCTGCAGCAGTTCACGGTATGCCTGGACGCACTGCGGCATGGTCACCTCAGAGCCGGCGCGGATGCGCCGCAGTGTCTCCGGGTCGTAGTCGCTTTCATGCTGCAGCAGAAACTTCTGATGATAGGTGAAGGATTCACAGCGGACCAAGGTGCTATCGACCTGAGTGGAGAGATCAATCTCCTGAACACCCGCTGTCATCTTTCCGAGTTCAGCTATCGCGGCATCGACCGCGATTTTTATCTCGCTATCAACGTTATTCCAGAAATCAGGGGCCATGCCCAGGCGCACGGACGCAGTGCTTTCTTCAATGGCAGATGGATAGTAGACCGGAGGAAACTTCTGGCAATAGACGTCCTGGGAGTCATAGTGAGCGATGGCCTGAAGCATAAGCGCGGCATCGGCGGCGGTCCTCGCCATGGGGCCTACATGATCGAGCGACCAGGAAAGAGGAGTTACGCCGCGTGCGCTCACCAGTCCATAGGTTGGCTTCAGGCCGGTGATCCCGCAGCAGGCAGCCGGTAGACGAATGGATCCGGCGGTATCTGTTCCAATTGCGCCATAGCAGAGTCCAGCGGCAACAGCAGCCGCGGAGCCTGAAGATGATCCTCCGGTAACGTGGGCGGTATTCCAGGGATTGTGTGCAATACCAAAATGGCCGATGATCCCGCTGCCGCCGTAAGCGAACTCATGCAGGTTGAGTTTGCCCAGCAAAATCGCCCCGGCTGCTTTCAATCTGCGAATGACCTCCGCGTCGGTTGTGGGAACGTTGTCTTTCAAGACGGCACTGGCTGCAGTGGTCTTAACGCTAGCGGTGTCAATCAAGTCTTTCACGGCCAGCGGAATGCCATGGAGCGGCCCCTTCCATTCTCCACGGGTGATCTCCGCTTCCGCCCGGCGCGCGTCTTCCATGGCGGAGGCGGCGGTAACGGTAATGAAAGCATTGAGTTTGGGATTCAGCCGTTCAATGCGCTCCAGGCAAGCGCTGGTCAGCTCCACCGGAGACACAGCTTTCTTTTGCACAACCTGGCTCACCTCGGCCAGTTCCAGCAAAGGCAGTTCACTCGCGGAGTATTTCGCAGGAGAAGGCATATCCACCAGAGAATATCATTTTAGCTGCCCGGAGATAACACGGATGATGCTCCGGCGGGAGATCCACAAAACATGAAGGTATATCCAGAGGACAGTGACAAACGCGACTTGATCGCTGCGATGTATTCAACTCCGCGCGAACACCTGCCATGCCGTGCGAAATGTATTAGCATGCGCTTCAGCGCTGCGCTCAATGGGCCGCGAATACCCGCCGCCGGAAGTTAGAACAAACGGCGCAGCGAAACTGCGAGCGTAATCAAAGACTGTGCGGTCACGGTGGATGAGGCCCTGGTGCGTGAGCGAGAGCCGGCCCAGGACATCTGAAGCCAGAGGATCAACACCGGATTGATAAAAGACAATGTCCGGCTTGAAAGCAAATGCGGCAGGCAAAGATTCCTTGAGTTGGCGAAGATACTCGGCGTCTTCCACGCCATCGGGCAACGGGACATCAAGGCGGCTCTTTTTCTTGCGAAAAGGGAAGTTGTTTTGGCCGTGAATGGAAAAGGTAAACACCTCAGGATCGTCCTGAAAGATTTCCGCGGTGCCATCACCCTGGTGGACGTCGAGATCAATGACAGCGGCGCGTTGGATGAGTTTGCGCTTCCGCAAAAACTGGATGGCGACTGCAATGTCATTAAACACGCAGAAGCCCGCGCCTTCAGAGCGAAAAGCGTGGTGCGTTCCTCCACCGAGGGTTGCGCCCCAGCCGTGCTCCATGGCATGGAGAGAGGCGTTGATCGTTCCACCGACTGAAGCAAAAGCGCGTTGCACCAGGACCTGCGACCAGGGAAAGCCAATGCGCCGAACAGCAGCAGGCCCCAGTGTGCCATTTACGAACGCATCCACGTAAGCAGGATCATGGGCCAAGGCAACCGTGTCAGCATCGGATAGAGGGGCTTGCACCACATCAAAGAGGGCTTCTTTTTCAAGGGTCTGGCGGAGCATGCCGTACTTTAAAACCGGGAACTTGTGGCCCTGTGGCAACGTAATCTGATATTGATCGGTCGAGAAGATTTTGGGGCGAACCGCGGTTTTTTTCATAACCAAAAAGTGGCTGTCTGGTCTATATATTATAAGGATGTAACGGCTTTTTAGATGGGTGAAACGAACTGTGCGTTTCCGAACAGTGGTTTGCAGGAATGGACAGTTCCGGAGCAAAAGCATGGGGCAGAATGCTTGGATCATCCTTTTATTTCAATAACTTGTGGTTTAAGATGATTTTGGCACCACTTGTGCATACACTATTAGTGCAATGGATATAGTTCGCGATGAATCCGTAAAGAAGAAGAAGCGCCAGAAGCAGACGGCCATGGTTGTGGTGGTGGTAATTGCTGTTCTGGGCGCAACTTTGGGCGTTTCCAAACTGAAACCGGCCCTGCCATCCGTTGAATTTGGAACGGTTTGGCCGGATACCGTGAAGCGCGGTTCAATGCTCAGGCAGGTGCATGGCCTGGGATCACTGGTGCCAAGTCCTGAAGACGTTCGGCTGATTCCGGCAGAAACGGATGTGCATGTTGAGCGCATTCTGGTGCTGGCAGGAACCCCGGTGAAGCCGGATACGATCATCATGGAGCTCTCGAATCCGCAGGTGGAGCAGGAAGCGCAAGATTCAGACCTTGGATTGAGGTCGGCCCAGGCTGAATATCAAAACACCAAAGCCAAGATTGACAGCGATTTGATGAGTTTGCGCTCGGCAGCCGCAACCGTTGAAGCGGACTATGAAAACGCCAAGCGTGAAGCTGACCAAAACCGTGAATTGAAGAAGATTGGCGTGGTTTCCGATGCGGTGTTGCGAAATTCACTCAGCAAGGAAAAAGAGCTGGCAACACGCAAACAGATTGAAGAAGAGCGAATTGCGGAAAGCACCAAGGCCATTGAAACGCAGCTTGCGGTGCAGCAGTCCACCATTGAGCAGAAGAAGGCGCTTTCCCAGTTGAAACACCGGCAAAAGGACGCCTTAAAAGTGCGCGCCACAATTTCAGGAGTTTTGCAGGATGTGCCCGTCCAGGTGGGACAGCGGCTGGCCCAGGGAACGATTCTGGCGAAGGTTGTGCAGCCGGAACATCTGCAGGCTGAGTTGAAGATTCCTGAAACGCAGGCCAAAGACATTATCGCCGGGCAGAAAGCAGAGATTGACACCCACAACGGCATCATCAAGGGCACGGTTACGCGGGTTGATCCCGCGGTACAGGCGGGCACGGTCACGGTGGATGTGAAGCTGGATGACGGGCCAAAGCCGAATGGGTTGCGTCCTGACCTGAGCGTGGATGGAACGATTACTCAGGAAAAGCTGGACAACGTGCTTTACGTGGGACGTCCCGCATTTGGACAGGAAAAGAGCACGGTGGGCATGTTTAAGATTGATTCTGATGGAAAGACGGCAACGCGCGTCCCGGTAGAGATGGGCCGCAGCTCCGTGAATACAATCGAGATCATCCGCGGGCTGAAGGAAGGGGACCAAGTGATCCTTTCCGACATGTCGCGCTATGACAACCAGGACCGAATCAAGCTGGATCGATAATCAGCGCAAAGAGTTTACTTTTATACATTGGAGGAGAGAACAACGTGGCCAGCGGACAAACTTTGATCAATCTGGAAAACGTAACCAAGATTTTCTACACGGATGAAGTAGAAACGCATGCACTCTCCGGCATCCATCTGGACATCAAAAAGGGCGAATACGTTGCCATCGCCGGTCCTTCAGGATGCGGCAAATCAACGCTGCTCTCCATTATCGGCCTGCTGGATTCACCCACGGACGGCTCGTACATCCTGAACACGCGCGCCGTGCAAGGGCTGGACTTTTCTGACCGTGCGCGCATCCGCAACCAGGAGATCGGTTTTATCTTCCAGAGCTTTAACCTGATTGGCGATCTCACGGTCTATGAGAACGTTGAACTACCGTTGACTTATCGCTCCATGTCTTCCGCTGAACGCAAAAAGCGCGTACAGGAAGCACTGGAGAAGGTCGGCATGGCACACCGTATGCGCCACTATCCTTCACAGCTGTCTGGCGGTCAGCAACAGCGCGTTGCCGTGGCCCGCGCGCTGGGTGGATCACCATCTATCCTGCTGGCGGACGAGCCAACCGGAAACCTGGATTCCCGGAATGGCGAAGCCGTGATGGAGTTGCTGCAGAGCCTGCACCGTGAAGGCGCCACCATCTGCATGGTGACGCATGACGCCCGTTTTGCCAAGCATGCCGAGCGGACCATCCATCTCTTCGACGGAAAAGTGGTTGAAGAAACGGAAGCCGCGCAGCAAGCCGCAGAAATGGCATAAGTAACCTGCCCGAAATTAACCCATATCAAAATACGAGGG
>DATBCN010000089.1:0-1552 GCA_036270475.1 Candidatus Angelobacter sp.
ACGCTATAAGGGCGGATGGGTTCGTCCTTGACGGACGGGTCCATGGCGCTTCCGGCGCGAATAAATTTTCCTTCCTGCGTGAATTCCACCAGCCCGCCGCCATCTGACTTTGGTTCGTGGCCGCCGCGATATTGAAACGTCGCCAGTATGTGCCCGTTGGGCAGGCGGGTGTAAGTATGCGGATGCATGTAGCCGTCCATGTCGCCGAACGTCGTTACCAGGCGCGGCTGCGTTGGTTTGCGCAAATCAAACAGACTGGTTTGCCCGCTCTCAAATGCGTCCGCCAGCAGAAAACCGCCGACGGGCATTTCTGCTTCCGTATGATGCGGCGTGCCGGTCGCGCCGGGCACAGACACCGAGGCGAGGACCTTTCCATAGTCCGGCGAGTTGGCATCGGCGTTGATGACGGCAAGAAAATCGCCGGCCTTCCTGGCGTCATCACCGCTCCAGACAAAAATGTAAGAATTCTTTTGGGCAAAAGCCGCGGTGGTAAGAAAAAGACACAGGAAAGCAGAAAGGATTGGACGCATCACGAGATTTTGCCTGCCTGGGCTGGTGCTGTCAATGAAAGCAGCCTGTCTGGTACGTTGTGGCAAACTTCGGGTGCGAATTGCTAGAGCCCCCTGGCCTTTTCCCTTGCCCCTCTCCAATACAGCAACAGACCTACTCCAACAAAGCCGACGGTGCAACCGATCAACTTTGTTTCAAAGACGAAAGTGTTCTCTCCACCAGGAGGAATCATTGCCAGGGCCATTGATCCCAGGGTAATCAGGAAGGCAAGAGAACCCGCGATCCAGATCCCGATCTTGCCGCCCGGAACCAGCACGGCTTGTCCCTCTGCATCACGGTCTTTGCGGTACGCCAGTTTGATTGCTGCCCCATACATATAAAGGAATGGGATGAAATAAAGAATGACGGACATGTCCACTAGAAACTGGTAGGCGCCGATCACCGTGGCGTTGACCTGCGAGAGCAGAAGTATCGCCGCAGAAATTACCGCCTGTATCAGGATCGAGATATAGGGTGTCTTCCAGCGGGGATGGATCTTGCCAAAATAGGAAGGCAGATAATGGTCGATCCCAGCGACGAACGGAACACGCGCCACTCCGGCCACGGTCGCGCCCACGCCGCCGGCGTTTCCGACCGTCACCAGCAAAGCTGCCAGCATGCCAAACCACGCAATGCCCAGCGCCGCTGAGCCAATGGTGATTCCCTGGAACACTCCATTGCGCGGATCAACGCTCTCTCCCTGCAAAAGCCACAGCAGGGCCATTGTGCCCAGGATGTAGATCACGGCAATCAGTCCGGTGGAAGCATAGATGGCGCGGGGAAAAGTTTTGCGTGGATCGCGGACTTCCTCGCTCATGGCGCACACCAACTCCATGCCGGTGAAGGCAAACGCAATGTTCGACCAGAAATTGAGCTTGCCGATGTCCGGCGGCCAGTCCGGCAGGATAGAGTGCCAGGAGAAGTGGGTGGCGCTGCCGCGATGCAACCCCAGATACGTTCCAATGCCGACCAACATCAGCAGCGGAGCATAGGTGGAGACGCC
>DATBCN010000090.1:0-1896 GCA_036270475.1 Candidatus Angelobacter sp.
TGCTGCTGCTGGCGCGGGAACTGAAGGGCCGCGGCGAGCTGGCCAATGAAACTCTTGTGGCAACGACCATGTCGAACATGGGCCTGGAGATCGCTCTGCGGGAAGCTTCCATCAAAATGCTGCGCGCTCCCGTGGGCGATAAATATGTTCTGGAGGAGATGCGCAAGACCGGCGCGGTGCTGGGCGGAGAACAGTCCGGGCACATCATTCTCTCCCGCGAGGCCACTACGGGAGATGGCGTAATGACTGCTATCCGCGTGCTGGAGATCGTTGCTAAAAACGGACGCTCGCTGGCGGAGCTTGTCTCCGGGATGAAGGTGTTTCCGCAGACCATCAAGAACGTCCGCGTGAAGGAAAAGCGCCCGCTGGAGCAGTTGCCGGAAGTAATGGCCGCGATCCGGAGCGCAGAGCAGCAGTTGAACGGCAATGGCCGTGTGAATGTGCGCTATTCCGGGACCGAATCGCTGGCGCGCGTGATGGTGGAAGCGGAGACAGAAGAGACCGTGCTGCGTTTGGCCGGCCAGATTGCCGCTGCCCTGCAATCCGCCATTGGATCAGGAGAGGCGTCTGCCCATTGAGCTAGTGCCTCCCCGCAGGAAACGGCGGTCGCCGTGGGCCGTGCTGGTTGTGTTGGTGTTGGTGGCTGGTTTCGTCCTGGTTCCGGTTTTACGTTCTGCCTTGAGCGCTGGCGCGGGACTTCTTCTGGGGACCGTCTACGTTCTAGCCTATCTTTTTGCCATCGTTTTTCTGCCGCTCATTTTTTTCTCACTGGCCCGCTTTGCTTACGCGGTCTTTCTGCGGCCTTATGTGCGCGTTTGGCGCATCCATCGCATTCGCAATGCCCGCCATCTGAAAGAAGTGCTGCAACGCGGACGAAGGGACAAGTAGCTACTCCACGTCGCGCCAGTTTGGTCCCACGCCCAGTTCCACCAGCAGCGGAACACTCAGAGTATGGACGCCTTCCATCTTTTCGCGGACCAGTTCGCGCATGGCGCCAAGTTCATCTCCGGGAACTTCAAACAGCAGTTCATCATGCACCTGGAGCAGCATGCGCGATTTCAGCTTACGGCTGCGTAGTTCGCCGTCGATCTGGATCATGGCCAGCTTGATCAGGTCAGCGGCGGTACCCTGCAATGGCGTGTTCACGGCAGTGCGCTCGGCAAAGCCGCGCATGTTGGCGTTCTTGCTGTTGATGTCGGGGATGGGGCGTGAGCGGCCAAACAAAGTTTTCACGCTCTGCTCGCGCCGCGTTTCTTCCAGAGTGCGGTCAATAAAGCGGCGGACGCCGGCATATTTCTCAAAGTATGCGTCAATGAATTTTTTTGCTTCGCGCTGCTCAATGCCAAGCTGCTGTGACAGCCCAAAGGGCGAGAGCCCGTAGACTATGCCGAAGTTTACGGCTTTGGCCCGGCGGCGGTGTTCAGCGTCAATCAACATGGGAGGCACGCCGAAAACCTGCGAAGCGGTGAGCGAGTGAATGTCATCGCCACGGCGGAAAGCCTCCGTCAGAAGTGGGTCTGCAGAGAAGTGCGCGAGCAGGCGCAACTCAATCTGCGAATAGTCAGCAGAAAGCAATGAATAGCCCGGCTCAGCGATGAATGCAGCGCGAATCTGGCGGCCCAGTTCGGTGCGGATGGGAATGTTCTGCAGGTTCGGGTTAGTGGAAGAGAGCCGTCCCGTGGTGGTGCCGGTCTGGTTAAACGTGGTATGCACGCGGCCGGTGCGCGGACCGATAAGCGCGGGCAGGGCGTCAACGTAAGTGCTCTTGAGTTTTGAAAGCTGGCGATAATCCAGCACCATGCGCGGCACTTCATGCGTTTCTGAAAGCGCTTCCAGAACATCCACGGCGGTTGAGACGGTCTTGCCCTTGCCGTATTTCACGGGTTTGGGCAGATT
>DATBCN010000091.1:0-13224 GCA_036270475.1 Candidatus Angelobacter sp.
AGCCTGAGTTGTTTGTGCTGTTGGGTATGGTCGTAATGTTTGGGTCCATCGCCAAGGGATACTGGAGCGGTCTGCTGATGGTTGACGACATGAGCGGCTGCTATCACCAATTGTTGTTGCCGGGAGTAATCGCCGGCGGCATTTCTTTTCTGGTGAGCTGGGAGATGCATGATATGTCAATCTTTGGCCTGCCAATCGATCCGGCACGAGAATTCGATCGCAATGGGACTTGAGCCTTAACCGCTCCGGCGACTTACTCGCAGTGAAACGGCTAATCGCTTTTGGCATCAGGGCTGATCAGGCCACCGAGAAGCCGCAATCCGCAATGAATTTCCGGAGCGCTTCTTTTGACGTAAAGTTCTGGTCCATCAGAGAAGCGGCTGGGAATGGCAATGGTGCATCCACGCATATCGGCAAAGGTCTTGATGGGGCCGTCTTTTCGAACGACCACGGCGCTGCCATAGCGGTGGCCGAGATAAACGACCTTGATGGGGACGCCCTGCGACTTCAGGGCCAGCGCCAGTGGCGCAACGATGAATGCCGCCTGGATCTTGTTCGAGATCAGGGCCTCCTTGATCTCAGGGAAACCCTGAAACATCTTGGGCAAAAGATCTCGCCACCACGGGAAAACTTGGAAATGTAGTCCGTGACGGGGCAGGCAAGGTGGCAGGTGACTGGTATGTAGGCCACGGTAAATTTCCGTTTTTCCATCGGCAAGTAGGCATTCACAAGGGAGATCCAGTTCACATTCAGATAGGCGTGCAAGCCGGAAACCAAAGCCAGCCATCCGAAGACCAACAGCAACGTGCGGCTTTTAAGACTCATTTCTAAACCCCCATCGGACAGACCGCAGTTTTTCTACGCGGCGGAAGATTGTGTCGAGGGCCAGTCCTGTTAGTCCGATGAGGATCATGGCGGCAACCACCAGGTCATATCGTTTGCCAGAGTTACGCGAGTCGATGACTAGATATCCCAGGCCGGAATCCACAGCAATCATTTCCGCGGCCACAACCACCAGCCATGCGATGCCCAGCGCGATCCGCAATCCGACGATTACCTGCGGCAGAGCGGCAGGAAACACTACCCTGGCAATTAGCTTGGCTGGTGAAAGGCCGAAGTTACGGCCAGCACGGCGGTACATTGAGGGAACATTGCGAACGCCATTGATGGTTGCGACCAGAATCGGAAAAAAGGAAGCAAGAAAGATGAGGTAAATTGCCGCGGTATCACCTACGCCAAACCAGATGATGGAAACCGGAATCCAGGCAATGGGGCTAATGGGCCGCAACATCTGAATGGTGGGATTTACCACGGCAGCAGCCGAAGGATACCAGCCCAGCAGCAAGCCAACTGGAATGGCCAGTGCAGCAGCACTCAGATAGCCTGAAGAGACGCGGCGTAATGAGTCGATGACATAGTTGAATAGAACGCCTTTGCGTATGAGTTCCGTTGTGCCGCGCCCGACATCGAGAGGCGAGGGAAAGATCCTGGTATGACTCCAGAGAACAGAGAAGTGCCACAAAAGCAGGAACACACCGGCCGCAAAAAGCGGCCAGAAGTACCGCTCCCACTTCATTGTCTGACCGAGCAAGTTCATACTTTGTGCGCCAGCCCAATCTGTTCAAAGATTCCATCACGCAAAGCCAGATAGCGGCTGGAGCTGATATCGCGCGGATGTGCAATATCAATATCGACAATGCGCTGGATTTTTGCCGGACGCGCGCTCATGACCACGACGCGATCCGAGAGCTGCACGGCTTCCTCAATATCGTGGGTGACGAAGATGATGGTTTTGCGCTCTGCCTCCCAGATGCGGAGAAGCTCGCGGCGCATGATGAGGCGTGTGATGGAGTCGAGAGCGCCGAATGGCTCATCCAGAAAGAGCATATCCGGGTTAACCGCCAATGCACGGGCGACCTCAAGACGTTGTTTCATGCCGCCGGAAAGCTCCTGCGGATATGCTTTCTCAAATCCCTGCAGCCCGACCAGCGTTACGTAATGCGCGATGCGCTCAGCCCGCTCTTTCCTGGATAATTTGAACAGGCCGAAGCCAATATTGCCCTCAACGGTAAGCCAGGGAAATACACCACGTTCCTGGAAGACAAAAATCCGGCGGGGATCAGGGCCACGTACTGCTTCACCATCAATCAACACATGCCCGCGGGTAGGCGAAAGGAATCCAGCAATCACGTTGAGCAAAGTGGACTTTCCGCAGCCTGACGGGCCCAACAGACAGACAAACTCTCCATCATGTACTTCCAGTTTTACGTTTTCAAGCACCGGCACACTTGTCCCATCGCGAGCAAAAATCATGTCAATGCCTTCAGCCCGCAACTTGGGTGTACGGGCTGATCTGGGACCTTGTGCTGGAGTCATCACGGTCTTTGCCATACTGGTGGCTGCCATTGTTTGTTCCATCTAATCCTCTGAATATCCCCAACGAAGCGACCTGATGTTTTCCATGGAGCGCATACCGATATCCAACAGGAGGCCGATGACGCCAATCATGACCATTCCAGCAACAACCAGGTCATAACGGTTGCCGGCGTTTCTTGCGTCAACGATCAGGAACCCCAGGCCGGAGTTTACGGCGATCATCTCCGCAGCTACAACTACCAGCCAGGCAATGCCGAGAGTGATTCGCAGTCCGATGATTAGTTGCGGGGCCACAGCCGGATAGAGGACCCGATATACAAGTTGCGGCTGGCTCAGGCCAAAATTGCGTCCCGCGCGGACAGTCACCGGCGGAATGCTGGCAACCGCATTCATGGCTGTTACCGTGAGCGGCAGGAATGACCCGAGAAATATCAGGAAGATTGCCGCCATATCACCAACGCCGAACCAGAGGATGGAGATTGGTATCCAGGCAAGGGGAGAAATTGGACGAAAAATCTGGATCAACGGGTTCAGCGCCATTTCAGATCGCCTGTACCATCCGATGGCGAGGCCAAGCGGTATGGCCAACATGGCTGCCATGGCAAAGCCCCATGTCACCCTGAACAATGAGGCGACAATGTACTTGAGCAACAGGCCGCGCTGGGCAAGTTCCACAATGCCTCCAGCCACGGCAAGAGGGCCGGGCAAAAGAGGCACAGTCTGATGCCTGGCAGCAACGTGCCAGGCCAGCAAGAGCACGGCAACGAAAGCGACTGGGCGCAAGCGAATGCCTAGTTTTACTTTTGATAAGGCCGTTCCCATCCTGATTTGCCTTCCGTGAAGCGCACGGTATCGTTAATAGGGAGACCAGTGAAGCGTTCCACCAGGCCGCTGGGCCAGCGGATTTGCAATGAGTCAACCTTTTGCGCGGCCGCCAATCCAAAGTGCTGTTCAAAGGGCAGGCAACCAAAGTTGGTCCCGCCGGAAACGTCGCGATACTGCTTACGGCCATCGGCTTCCAGGCAAATTCTTGCGCCGATGGCGGAGCGATTACTCGTGGTGCCCACAAGCCGAACGTTCAGGTAATTGCCCGGCAGCCGTTTGGGACAAAAAACGCGCGTGGTCAAGAGATCACCGGGGTACGCGCCGCCGGAAGCGACGAGAACAGAAAGCCGGCCATCACCAAAAAGATCAGCCATGTTGACGCCGTGGCCTTTACCGCCAAAGGGAAGCCCGGCGGCGAAAGTAATATTGCGAAAGCGCTTGCCGTCATTTTCAAGCAGAATTGGCGGCTCAAGACGGTCCATGCGAGGGCTGCCGTTTCCCAGCGCCAGATCGATGTTTCCGTCATTGTTGAAATCGCCGGCGTTGCCGCTCATGGTGCCCCAACAGCCGGTAAGTCCGATGTCGCGTCCGCGCAGAGTGAACGTGCCGTCGCCGTTATTGTGATAGATGCGTGCAGGCTTGCCATCTGGCGGGCCTTCACCATGACGCATGGTATGTATCACATTTTCATGGTCTGACCACGTGAATTGCACAATATCAAGCAGGCCATCATTGTCGTAGTCACACCAGAGGGAGACGCTGCCGAAGCAATTTTCATTGATGTTGGCTTCAGCGCTTACGTCTGTGAACGTTCCGTCACCGTTGTTGCGGTAGAGCTGAGATTTGCCCAGAGCGTTGGAAAGAAAGAGATCGGGATAGCCGTCATTGTTGTAATCGCCCCACGTTGAACCAATGGTAGGCCATAGGGTGGACAATCCAGCTTCTTCCGCGACTTCAGTGAATGTGCCGTCGCCATTGTTGTGAAAAAGACGGTTGGGGGTTTTGCGATCAAACAGGCCGCCGATATTGTTGGCGATGAACAAGTCAAGGAAGCCATCGCAATCATAGTCAACCCAGGAGGCGCTGAAGGCAGGGCCCCAAACCTTGAGTCCGGCTTGCGCAGTTACGTCAGTGAATGTGCCGTCACCGTTGTTGCGGAATAGCTGGCCTTCTCCCACGTAAAAGCCAAGGCGGGTAATGAAGAGGTCGGCATAGCCATCATTGTTATAGTCGCCAACGGTGATGATGAAAGGGTTTACGGCCGTGTCAAGGCCGGAGCTGATGGAAACATCAGTAAACGTCCCGTCTCCATTATTGCGGTAGAGATTGCAGCCGCCGTGGGCGCAGGCGATGGCCACGTCGAGCAGGCCGTCATTGTTGTAATCGAATACAGCAACACCGCGCCCACCGCTGGTTTTATCCAGGCCGATGCGCGCGGCAATGTCCTCAAACTCCACGGTTGGTTGCTCATGGCCTACGTTCATCTGCATGCGGTGGGAGGCGGGGATGAAAGCGGGATATCCGCCCAGTTTTTGCGCGGTAAGCCAAAGCCATGCCCGCGCACGTTCATTGCCGGGGTTGGCTGCAAGTGCGTTGCTGCCAATGCGAGCAGCGTCATCCAGTTTTCCCGCGCGATGCAACGCTACGGCGGCTTCATGCAAGGCCAGAGCGCGGACGGAGGGATCGCCGGCGGCTTGCAGCAGAGTGGCGGCTGCCTGCTCATGCAGGCCACACTTGATTTGTGTGCGCCCCAGTTCAACGCGAGTGGCGGCGTCATCCGGCCGCAGGACGAGCCGCTTTTCATAGTTCTCAATCAGTGCGTCATATTCCAGCGCAATATAAATGGGTGTGTCAGTAAACGACTCCAGGAAATCCGTGATGAATCGGGGATATTTTTCCGCGCCGACCATTTCATAGCTGACAAGCACCCGCAGCATCTGCTGGACCAACAAGGTCCCGAAAGACAATGCGATCTGGATGGGAAATACCGCTCGACTGCGCTCTGCCTGATCGATGTGGCCAAAGGAGATGCGCGCCGCTGAAAATGTTTTTTTTAACGCTGCGGCCAGTTCCACAGGCTCAAATGGCGTAAAGCGAAAAATCCGGGCCATGCGATTAGCAAACTCTGAAGCTGCCGAGTCGAGATCGCCCGGGCCTTCCAGCGGAGGAGCTGTCAGCGGTTTGCCATGGGGCTGTCCCGCAGCCGTGGATAGGGCTGACTGAATGGATTGCAGCCCGTTGTTGATGGTGACCAGTCCGGCTTCCATCAATTCCGAAGGTAGATTCGAAGCCGTCGGATTTGGTCCGTTGGACTGCGCTCCGTCGAGAACAGCCGTGAGAGGCGACAGCCCGGCACGCAGAATTCTTGCGGGCAAAGTGAAGAAGGGAAATAGAGATGCTGTCATAAGGCCCTGGGGAATTTGTAATAAACCGAATCAATGGCGCAGCCGAAGCTGGCCGTTTCTGTCTTGGTGATGGGACTGCGGGAAAGAAACTGTGCGATTGCAGGCTCAAGATAAGCCGCATATTCAATGTCGCCGGGATACCTGTAGTTATCCAGTGCTCCGCGAAACAGCAGGAGGCCATCCGCATCGACCAGGAAGGCGCGCGGCGTTTGCTGCGTACACCAAAGCCGGGCAACCAGGCTACCGGGATCGAGTGCAATGGGAAACAGAAGTTTTCTTTGCTGAACGGCGGCGCGAATCTGTTCCGCGGTTTCACCGCTGCGGGACGCCACGGCCAGAAATCCCAGAGCCGGACAACGCTCCACCAAGGCGTTAAGAAAGCCATCATAACGTACGCAATGCGAACAGACAGCCGACCAAAAAACAACCACTGCGCCGCGTTTGCCTTCCAGAAGCGTTTTCAGGCAGATGGTTGTACCGCCCAGCGTCGCCAGGCGGAAATCACCGACCTTGGCGCCGATCTGCTGGTGGGAAGCCTGCGTTAAGTCTTGTGACACGGCATCTCCTTTGTGTGAGATGAAGGCTATGCCCACCATGGAGGACAGACAATAATCCAAAAGAACTACAAGACGCTTCCGTGTATGGGACCAACGGCGATTGAATTCAGTCGCTGCTAGATAAGTCGATCTGGGTTAAAGGTAAATCGTTGAGTTGTTGATGCGAAGCGGGTACGGCAAAACCCCATCTGCCAACGACACCTGATATAGACAAAATGGTGCGGCGTAGTTTGCGCGTAGGTTAGACGTACCAGTTGCCAATTGCTATTTGCTAATGGCTTGATTTGCTGATGGCTGCGCTCCAGATGCTTTTGCCGCAATGCAGCACTCGCCTGCCGGGATGGGGCTGCCGTGAGGGCATGTGCGCGGATGTCCCAGAAATGAGCAGATGCGTTCCGTGGCTTCCGGAGAGAGGATGTGCTCAAACTTGCAAGCCTGCTCCGCGACCTCTTTTTCATCGTGAACGTGAAAGGTCTGGGTGAAGAGACGCTCCGCAAGGCGATGGCGACGAATAACATCCTCGGCGCGTTTGCGGCCCTTTTCAGTAAAGATAATCATGTGGTCCCCGTGCCGGGTGTGGTCCGTGGCGGGACGAAAAGCCACATGGCAGCGGTTGAGCACCTGTTTGTGCGTGTGTGGTTCCAGAGCGTGTTCGGTAAGGTCTACAAGCCCCAAGCTCGTCATGCGCTCCAGGGCCAGACGCATGGGCAGCGCGCCTTCCACTTCAACGCGGCCCAGTTCGGCAGGCTCGCCGTTTTCCGCCAGCACCCACAACTCTTCCAGCACTTCGTCAAACTGTTCTTCGTCAGAAAAAGAGAATATTTCCTGCGCGGCGATCTTGCCATGATGCAGTTCCAGGCGGCGGTCGGCCAGCCGCGCTACAACGGGATCATGGGTGACCATAATGATGGTGCGTCCCTGGCCATGCATTTCCCGCAGTTTGCGCAAGACAATTTCTTCATTCTGCGCATCGAGGTTGCCGGTAGGCTCGTCGGCCAGGATAATGTGTGGATCGTTGATTAAGGCGCGGGCGATACAGACGCGTTGCTGTTCGCCGCCTGAGAGCTGCGAAGGCAGGTGGCCGGCGCGGTCTTTCATGCCGATTTGATCAAGCGCGGCCAGGGCTTCTGCTTTGTCCGTCATGCTGTGGAAGTATTGCGCCAGCATCACGTTCTCCAAGGCCGTGAGATATGGGATGAGATGGAATTGCTGGAAGATGAAGCCGATATTTTCCGCGCGGAAGCGGTTCAGCTCCGCCGGGGACATTTTTGAAACGTTTGTGCCATGAATCCAGACTTCGCCGGAAGTGGGCTGGTCAAGACAGCCCAGCAGATTTACCAGCGTGGATTTGCCGGAGCCTGAAGGTCCCATGATGGCGAGCCATTCTCCGGCATCCACCGAGAGAGAAACGTCGTCGAGTGCGCGGACCTCGACGTTGCTCTTGTAAACCCGGCTGACGTTTTTTAGCGCAATGGGCATCACTCTCCTCGCAGGATCCCCGCAGGCTGTATCTGTTGCAGCAATCGCAACGGCGCGGTGGAGGCGATCAGCGCCAATGCCACGCTGCCCAGTAACACTGGAAGCAATAACACGGGCTGCGGCAGGATGGCGGCGGAAAAATTCGCTTTGCCAATCCAGAAGGCAATGCCGCTGCCCAGAACATAGCCGGCAGTCGATCCTGCCAGTGCCAACAAGGCTGATTCGGCGGCAAACAGGAAATTTACGGTGCGGTTGGAAGCGCCCAGGGCCTTCATCACGGCAAAATCCCTGCGGCGTTCCAGGACTGAACTGGTGAATGTGGCCGCCATGCATAACATAATCAAGACAACCACTACAGCCGATGACGCCAGCACCACGGAGCGTGTCTTGTCCACCACGGCAGTTTGCGCCTGTGTGATTTGCCGGACCGGCTGGACATCGGCATCAGGCATGGCAGTTCGCAATCGAGCGACCATGGCCTGAATGTCCCGCGAGCTGCCGTCGATTTGCAAGAGCCATGTCTGCGGAGCCATGCTGGAGAGCTTCCGAAAATCCTGCAGGTCGAGATAAATGCGGCTGTCGTCGTCTGAGCCGGATGTAAAAACAGCGAGCGGCGACACTTGAATGCGCCTGCCCCCGACTGAGAGTTCAAAGCTGTTGCCTCCAGGCGCAAGGCGCTCCGCGGCTTTGGCGCCGAGCAATGCAGTGCCATTCGCGGCATTCGGTTTCTGGAACGACCATGACGAATTCATTTGCTGAAAGCCGTCAAGATCAGTGCCGCCTACGACAACCCGCGTATTGCCGGGGGCAGTGGCAATCACGTAAGCCAGCGGCACACTCTTGGTTCTGGTTTTGTCTTTGATTTGTCCATGGATTTGTCCCTGGATTTGGTCCTGAACGCGGTCTGACTGGTCCTGGGTAAAGGAGCCGTCTTGCGGCTTGATTATCACGTTTGCGCCAAAGCCGCGGAATGCATGGCTCAGTTTGCCTTCGAGATCGCCGTAAATGGTGAGCGCGGCGGTGGCGATGGTGGCAACCACGGCCACGGAGACCAGCGCGGTAATGGCGCGGTCTTTGCGGACCCAGGCGGCTTTAAGAAGCAAGCGCAGCAGCAGTTCGCTTTTGATCTGGTTGAGGCTCATGCGGCGCCTCGCAGCACCACGGCGGGATCAAACCGCATGGCTTTGAGCACCGCTCCTGCACTGCCCAGGAAAGTGACCAGCACGGCAGCAAAGAGGACTACGGCCAGAACCACCGGATGCACGATGATGGCGGAGCCAAAAATGCTTTGGCCAATACTATGGGCCAGCGCCGCGCCGGCCAGGAACCCGATCAGCCCGCCAGCCAGCGCCAGAAAACCAGCTTCAGTAAGAAACAGGCTGGCCACGGTGCTGTTTCCGGCGCCCAGGGACTTCATCAGCCCAACTTCCTGACGGCGCTCCAGGATGGTGCCAGCCATGGCGGCGGAAACTGCCAGAGCCGCGGCCAGAAGCGCGGTCAGCGTCAACAACAGCATAAGTCCGGTTACGCTGGAAAGTACCTTGCCCTGGTTTTGTTCCACCGGGCGGACTTGCTCCACGCGAACATTGGGCAGGACTTCACGAATCTGGTACGCAATGGAGTTCGCATAGGGCGAGCAGTACCAGCGGTCACGAATGGCCCCGGTCAATGTGTCAGGGTCTCGGCGCGCGAATGCGTCTTCCGGTTTGGTGAGGGCGCTCACCGCCACGCGCTGCACGGCATTGGGCCGGCCAAGAATTGCCTGAACAATGTGGAGGGGCGCGACAATGGCCTGGTCTTCAGCGCCGCCGGAATCAAGGAGGCCGCTGATACGCAGTTTTTTGCCGGCGATTTCAATGCCATCGCCCACGGCGATATTGGATTGCCGGGCAAGTTTGCCGCCGACAAGCACATCTGGCGGCTGGTCCTGCGTCCCGGCTGCATTGTCCCCCGGCCATTCTCCTTCCACTTTCCACCAAGTGTTCACATCGCGCACGCCGGTGCTGAACTCTTCTTTGCCGTAGCGCAGGGGCTGGGAGAAATAGGTTCCGATGAGTTGCACGTTGATGTTGCCGGACGCCGTCTTGACCGTTTGAGGCGCGGAGAGAAAGGGAGCATATCCCTTGATATTGTGTCCCCAGAAAATGCCTTTGATCTTGACGAGGTCGTTTTCGGAAATAGAAGGGCCTTCATTTGCCGGTTTAAGATTCACGCCGCCGATGTTTACGTCGAGCGTGTCTTCAATGGGAGTAATTACCAGGTTCGCGCCCAGGCTGCGTAATTCCTGGTTGATCTTGTCGCCGATGTCATTACCCACGGCGATCATGGCCGTGGCGATGCTCATGCCCAGCACAATGGCCAGAAGGGCCACTGTCTTGCGCCGCTTTTGCCTCCGGAATGATTCAAACAACAATCGCAGGAACATTATTTTGAGAATTGCCCAGCCTGCTGGGCCACGTCAGTGATGGAGATCACAACAGAGTCGCCATCCTGGGCCGATTGCAGAGGAATGGGATTGCAGCCACCGGGCTGGCCCACGCTCTGCGGGTTTACGGGAGCAGCACAGTTCTTACAGATGATCCCGTTGGTTCCTTTGTAAAAGCCGATGCCCCCGCAAATCTGGCAGGCGTCAAAGACGGAAGCGACCTTGCCATCGGGCTTGCGATAGAGCAGGAAGCGCACCTTGGTCCCGTTTATGGTGGCGCTGTAGCGCTGTAATTCACCTTGCGGCAGGTCCTTGGCGGAAATCACGGCCTTGCCGTTGGTGAAGTTGACTTCAGTGGCTTGTGAAAGCGGTGGTGGGCCTTCCGCATAAATCATCTCGGCAGTGATAGTGGTAATAAACACAAAGGCCGTAACGCAGACCAGGATGGCCCACAGGCGCTCACGCTGCGCCGTCCACAACTGTTTGCGCTCTTCTGCCTTGGTGGCGGGAACGGCGACGGCTTCCGGCTTGCGGCGGCGGTACTCCAGCAGGACCATCAAGACGACCAGTGCAAGCATGGTGACAGGGAAGAAGTAGTCATTGCGCGCAATGGGTCCAATCAGCGCCATCTCCCGCTTACTGGAAGGGAGAACGCCTGACTCAGAGAGTTCATGCAGTCCGGAGATAATCAACTGCGCTGCCACGAAGAAAAGAATGACCGTTGTGACCTTGAAAAACTTACGCAGGTCGATGCGCACGCTGCCTTTGACAAACATCACGCCAAAGACCACCGCCAAAGCCACTCCGAGCAGCGTCCCCAGAAAGCTCATGAGTTCGGTGGAATTGAGAGAGACGCCGGCAAGAATGGCCACGGTTTCAATGCCTTCACGGAAGACCATCAGGAAAACGAAGGCAAACAGTCCCCACTGGGAGCCGCCGCCACCGGCCAGGGAACCAACTTTGGTTTCAATTTCGCCCTTGAGTTTGCGCGCGGTGCGCATCATAAAAATGACCATGCTGATGACGAAAACAGCGGCCACCAGCATGACCCAGCCCTCAACTTTGTCCTGGTTGATGGGCGCATAGGAGAGGGCGACAGCACCGGCGATGCTGCCAACCAGTGCTGCCGCAAGGGCGTAATAGACGGTACGGCGCAGGTCAGGACGGCCAATCTTGACCAGGTAAACCAGCGTAATGCCCACGATTAACGCGGCTTCAACCCCTTCCCGCAATGTCACCACCAGGGCGGAGAACATGAAATCACCAGTCGAGACCAGGCCCGATTATGAAAATGAATTTCAATTTCAATTTCAATTAGAAATTGTACCGAGCCGGGCAGGGGCAGTCAACAAATTGAAAACGCTGCATAAATCTTCCCTTGATGCCAGCGATTTTTGGACCAAATTGGGAGGCCCATTACGGGAAAACACTAGCTATGTCAGATGCACGTCGAACAACGCCAGCCAGTACTGCAGGGATTGCAGGGCAAAACCGCAAAGGATAAGGCCAATGCCAAACACACCAAGCCGCCGCTCGGGAAGATTATCTGCGTAGTATTCAATGTATGGATTCACCGTAGCTCCCACGCCGGTAACAATGCCGGTTACCAGGCCGACGCGAATCGCAAACGCCCAGGGATGGTCCAGGTGGCGGATGAAGTCGCTGCACAGGAGTGACGCGGTCATGTAGCCAAGAGTGCGGACCACCGTCCCCCAAAACTGGCGACGCGTAATGCGGGGACGGCGAAAGGCGGCATAATCCATTGCTGGACGCATGCCGCGGAAGTAGGCGATTACCTGGCCGAGCGTGACCAGAACGGCAAATGCGATGGCGAAACGGAAACCCACGATGGGGTAGAGCCCAGCCGCGAAACCGAAAGCGCGAATCGCGGAAAAGAATGCCTCCCAGGGCAGGGAATAGTGGTCCATGCCGCGAGCCGCCCGGCTGAATTCAATGGCCAGGGTGATGCCGGTGGTAATTCCGGAAGCCAGGCCAAAGAACAGGCCAAGACCCAATGCATATCCAGTGCCGAAGACGACTGAGTAAGTGACCGCGCGCGTCAGCAACCGGAGCGGCCCATGTTGTCCGCCCAACAGATCGTAAGCCAGGTAGAGGCTGCCCAGCACGTCAAGGCATGTGCCCGCAATGCTGATGGCCGCGACGATATGATGGTCCATGGCAAGATTTTAGATGAAACGGTTTTAGATGAAATGACTTTAGATAAATTGGGTGGAGATGCCGGACCGGTGCGACTGGCTGCAGGCCGCACATCCCGCTACTCGCATGGCGCGTCTTAATAATGTGCCGCAAAAATTTCGTACGCCGCAAACGACGCCGCAAAAAGTAAAGATCAGCATTTGCCGGTCAGCGAAAGAGTTATTGCAAATCCGGCCCCTGTGGGAGTTCCTCTACGGCTCTGGCGGCTATACGATCTTTCAGCGTTTTCATCTGAACCTGCTGGCTGCGGAAGTGTTCGCGGAAAGGGAACAGCCGTACGTGGTTTGCGCGGAGAATTACTCCGGCGCGGCCATTGTTCCCGCAGTGTTACGCCACAAAGACAATTCACTGCGGCTGCTGGGAGAAGAGCTGTTCGATTACCGATGCTTCCTTCATCGCGGCGACGACAATGTTTTGCGCACTGCCCTGGCCGCGCTGGCGCCGCTTGATCGCAAGCTGGAAATTGTGGCCATGCGAGAGATGGACCGTAACTGTGCGGCAGGAGATGTGCAATTTCTGCCGTTTGTGGCAGCGCCCGGAGTGAGCCAACGGCAGATATCGGCACAGGCGTTTGCCTTGGCGCATACGCGGCTGGCCCGCAATCTGCGCCGCATGGAAAGACTGGGCTTCAAGATGAGGCGTTGCGACGGCAGGGATGCGTCTCTGCTGCGTGCGATTTATGCCGGCAAGGCGGCGCAGCATCCTGCCAGCCTGTTTCATGATCCTGCGCGGATTGAGTTTTTGGTGAGCGCTGCTGAGCTCATGCCAGATGTCTTTGAGATATTCACGTTGGAAAATGGGCCGCTGCTGGCTGCCGCCGTGGTCACGCTGCGTGACAATGGCTGCCGTCGCTTCTATACCGGATGGTTTGCCCCCGAATATGAGAAGCATTCTCCGGCACTTGCGCTCATCTATGAGGTTACCCGGCAATCGCTGGCGG
>DATBCN010000092.1:0-4931 GCA_036270475.1 Candidatus Angelobacter sp.
CCCATCGCCTTGGCCAGCTTTTCCAGCGCGGGCGCCAGTTCCTGCGGTTTGTTCAACACGCCGGCGAACAAGTCACCGACGCGATCAAAGCGCCGCAAGACATTTGCGATATGGAATTGCGCGGGTCTTAGTCCGGGGACAATTTCATCCCACTTGAGTGGCGTGGCGACTGGCGCTCCGGGATGGGCGCGGAGAACGTAAGGCGCGGAGATGGTTTTGCGGCTGGCGTTTTGCAGATAGTCAAAATAGACCTTGCCTTTTTCACGCGCGGAAACCATTCGCGGCGTGGTGAAGAGGTCAGGGCGTTCGGCGGCGACCCATCGGGCCAGTATTTCAGCGAAGGAACGCGTCTGGGCAAATTCATAAATCGGTTCCACCGGAACATAGACGTGCATGCCGTTTCCGCCAGTGGTTTTGGGATATCCCACCAGCCCGATGAGTTGCAGCTTTTGCCGCACAAGCTGCGCTGCCTCAACAATGCGGTCATAACCGCAGTGATAAGGATCAAGGTCAATGAGGATGAAGTCAGGATTATCGAGCGAGCCGAGGCGGGCCATGTATGGGTTCTGGTCAATGCAGCCGAGGTTGGCCAGATAGAGGAGCGAGGGCTTATCGTCGCAAATGACACGAACTTTAGCGCCTTCTTCTTCTCCGCTGATCTCTTCCCTGTGCAGCCAGTCAGGAAAACCAGAAGCATCTTTCTGAAAGAAATAATCCTGGCCGATTCCGTTGGGATAACGCTTGAGTGAGAGCGGCCGGCCCTGCAGATGAGGGACCAGCAGATCAGCGACGGCAGCATAAAAGTTGATGAGGTCGCGCTTGGTGTATCCGTCAGCGGGATAGTAGACCTTGTTGAGGTTGGTGAATTTGAGCCGCCGGCCGTCGATCGTAAGCGCAGCTTCGACGTTCTCCGGCGGCAGCAGAAGGTCTTTTGGGATGGATGAGTCAGGGGTTTCGGCTTCTGCGGCTTTCTCTTTTGGCGATTGCGTGGCTTGAGCGTGTAATTCCGGGACAGGCAGGTCTTCTGCAGCCAGTCCGGTTTCGCGCACAACATCTTTAGGATCGGCATCGTCACGCAGGCCAAGAAACACTGGCGCACGCAAGCGATTGTCGTGGGTCCATGAGGTGAACTTGACGGTACAGACCAGCTCAGGCTTAGTCCAGGTAACTTCGCCTACATCACGAGGAACGTCACTGAGCGTAGCTTTTTTGACGATCAGAGGCTTGATTTTCTCAAACACCGCTTTAAGCGACTGCTGCGTAAATCCGGAGCCCACGTTTCCGGCATAGACCAGTTTTTTCTCGTGGTAATAACCAAGAACCAGAGCGCCGAAAGGCTCGCGTTCACCAAGGAGGTAACCGCAGACCACAAAATCCTGCTGGCAGGTAACTTTGATCTTGATCCAGCTTGTGCTGCGCCTGGATTCATACCGGCTCTGCGCTTGTTTGGCCAAAATGCCTTCCAGCCCTTTGGCTTTGACGGCCTCAAGCAGCTCAGAACCTTTGCCGGCAAAGTGTTCAGAGTAGCGCACGGTTTCACTGGGCAGCAGAATGGAGATCAGAAGATTACGGCGATCAATGAGCGCGGCTTTACGGAGATCATAGCCATTGAGATAAAGGAGGTCGAAGGCAAAAAAGTTGAGCAGCGGCGCTGCCACGCCTTTTACCGGCGGCTTGGGGCCAAAGCCGGTCATGCCCTGCAAACGCTGGAAGCTAGGCGTGCCGTTTTCATCGAGCGCCACCACTTCACCATCGATGATTGCGGCATCGGCTTTCACGCATTGTGAGAGCGCTTCCGCAACGGCGGCGAATTGCTTTTCCAGCTTGATGCCGCGGCGGGAGAGCATATGCACTTTAGCTTTCTCGATGTAGCAGAGCGAGCGATAGCCGTCCCACTTGACTTCATAAAGCCAGTCAGTGCCGGAGGGCACGGTACTGCTAAGGGTGGCAAGCATCGGCTCCAATGAAGACGGCATGGCGGCTTTGACTGCGCCTTCAATGGAAGAAAGTTCGGCTGGCCCCTGCAGCACACTGCGAATGTCAGATTCCGGGTCCCAGCCTTGACGCACGGCAAAGTCTTTTTTCTTGATCAGCAGCCAGTCCTTGCCTTTGCCGCGATTGGTGCGGACCAGCGCAAATTCGCCAACGATTTTGTGTCCATGAAAGCGTAGTTTGAGGTCTCCTGATTCCCACATCTGCGCCGGAGTTTTGGGGCCAACCCACTCGTAAGTGCCGCGGTCCCACAGAGTAACGTTGCCGGCGCCATAATTGCCGCTGGGAATGGTGCCCTCAAAACTGCCGTAATCGAGTGGATGGTCTTCAACATGCACGGCAAGGCGTTTGATGGCCGGATCAAGAGTTGGGCCGTTGGGCAAGGCCCAGGACTTAAGAACGCCCTCCATCTCAAGCCTCAAGTCATAGTGGAGACGACGGGCGCTATGTCTTTGAATAAAAAACCGGTTGCCATCGATGTCCGATGGCTTGTCCGGAGGTTCCGGAGTTTGCGAGAAAACCCTTTTTCGCCGGTACTCTTCTAGTGACATAGCCTGTTGGGAAGATTGTATTGCACCGTTTTTTGTGCTCTTATACCACTTTACGTCCTAATCATTGGAGAACATTCAAATGGCCAGCACCGTATGGAAGGGACACCTGACTTTTGGTTTATTGTCACTTCCCATCAAATTGTACAGCGCAGCGCGCAGTGAATCCGTAGGCTTCAACCAACTTCATAAAGCGGACAACTCGCGCGTGAAGCAGGTCCTTTATTGCCAGGCGGAAGATAAGCCGATCCCGCGCAGTGAAATTGTAAAGGGCTACGAATACGAAAAAGACAAATACGTAGTGATTGAAGATGAGGACATTAAGAAGGTCGCGCCCAAGACGGCCAAGACCATGGAAGTGCTGGAGTTTGTAAAAGCGAGTGAAGTGGATGCGATCTTTCTGGAAAGTTCATATTACGTGGCGCCCGATGAAGCTGGCGAAAAACCGTATGCACTGCTTTTTGAGGCGCTGCGGCAGAGCGGCTGCGTCGGCGTGGCCAAGATTGCCATGCACAATCGCGAGCACATCGTGATCCTGCGTCCCGGACCAAAAGGCATTCTGCTGCACACCATGTACTATCCTGACGAGATTCGCCAGGTGGAGGAATTCCGCACGGACACGAGCATCGTAAAAGCCAAAGAGCTGGAGATGGCCAAGATGCTCATCGATTCCCTGATCGCGACTTTTGAGCCGGAAAAATATAAAGACGAATATCGCGAAAACCTGATGAAGATGATCCAGGACCGGGTTGAAGGCCGGCAGATTGTGGAAACCGTGGAAACAAAGCACAAAGCGCCGGTCGTGGATATTCTTGAAGCACTGAAGATGAGCCTGGCCGAAGTGAAGAAGCCGATTCGCTCATCTACCGGAACGCCAGCAGTCCCGATTGAAGAGCAGCCGGTGCGTGCGAAGAAGGGCAGGAAAACAGGCGGATAAACGCGCTTTCACGCGTTCGATTGGATTTATGCTGCCTTACGGCGCTTTACCTTCTGTGACGGCCGTTGCTTTGTTCTTTTTAAAAACCACGGTCACCGGCTTGCCGGCGTTGGCGTATTCAATGGTGCGATTGCCGTATTCAGCGCCGTCAGAACTTATGTTGGCGCCCAGAGCAAAGCTGGCTTGCAGTTCACTCATTCCCTGCACCGCCTTGTGCTGTTCAATGGCGCTCCAGGTATCGGCGGGCCAATGTTTGTATAGCTGGTGCGGATCTTCAAAGAAAAATACGTCGTTCGCACTGAAGGAATAGTCGTCGCCGGTATTCAGGCCGAATGAAGCGGCAAAAGTGCCGGGCTCTCCTTCTTTTTCAAAAACCGCCATGATCTGCTTTTGGACCACGGCGATCTGTCCGGGCTTGAGCGCCACTGGTTCGCGTTGCAGCACTATGTCTTTTACGTCCAGCTTGGCCAGCGGAGGCAGCAGACCAGCTTTTTTCTTGAAGTTCACGCTGTGCGCGGCAGCGTCATAAGCGTAGTAAGGAAGAATATTTCCCGTCTTTACCCACAACGGTTTGCCTGCCAGCTCTTTTTTGGCTGAATCCACGTTGTAAGGAAAGATTTTTTTCGGGGTAACGTAGTCATCCATATTGGCGGAGTATGTGGTTTCAGCTTTTTTAGGCCCAGCGCCGGTGTCACGCCGGGCATAAAAAATGAAGCCCACGCGCACGACTGCGATTACCACAAATACAAGCACGCTTATCTGGATTTTCTTTTTGAGGTCAGCATCCATTGTGGAAATTAATGTAACACGGCGCGAAGGAGCCGGGCCAAGACGCCTTGATTCTTACTCGCTGGCTGCCCACATACTCCACAAAAAGAACATGCCAAGGGAAAGCAGTGGGGCATGCCAGCGCAGTGTACTCTTGCGCCAGACTCCTACGAGGGCAAAAACAATTCCAAGAAAAGAAATCAAAAGCCCGATCCGATAAACCAGCAGCAACTCAGGAGCGTAGTAACGAAATCCTCTTGCCGCCAAGGCCCAAAGAAAACTGAAAACGGCAATGAGAGCGGAACCAGAGCCGCAAACGAAACTAATCCTGGAAAACATGGCAAGTCTGGTTTCTGGTTTGGATTGGAACCCTCGTATCCAGCCATGCACCAGGATTATTGGCAGTGCAATGTATAAAGCCGGCACGAGCAGAGTATAAATCGATAGCACGGGCCAATTTTACCTGAACGTTTCCGGCAAAATAGACTCGCCTGGAACCCAGACACGCTGGGGGAACATAAAGATGCGCCTCAGACATAAGTTCACAGCTTCACAATCTTGCTTGCGCCCAGCACCAGTCCGAGTGTGATGGCCGCAATCACAACATCTCCCAGAGCGCCCACAATAAAGGGACGGATTCCCTGCTTCTTCATCTCCTTGAAATTGATTCGCAAACCTACTCCGGC
>DATBCN010000093.1:0-2760 GCA_036270475.1 Candidatus Angelobacter sp.
TGATGGTGGTCTTTCTTCTGACCATCGTTGTGGGGGCCCTATTTTCCCAGATCGAACGGGCCCAGGTGCGCTATCGGGTGGAAGATCAAAAGCTCGATCTCACGCAGCAGGAGCGTGAGTTTATTGACCAGTTCACGCGTGACTTGCATCAGTCCGGCTATCCTACCATGGCGGTCTTTGGCAATCAGTATGACCTGACCCGCAAATATACAGCGGCAGGCGTATGGTCGATTTCCGATACCGAGTTGCACATGGAAGGCGATGTGGATGGAGATGGCGTAGTGAAGAGCGTGGTGTATAGCTATTTCGATGGCGCCGGCTGGGCTGGGCCAGGGCCGAATCCCTGCCCCTGTCTGCGGCGAAGCTCGACCGCAAAACAGGACAATACGGCTCCCGCGGCGCAAACTGCAGGGGCGTACTTCACGGAAGTGGAGAACATTATTCCCATCGGTACGCAGCCAATTTTTGCCGCGTTCGATGCCAGCGGCAATGCAATTGCAATCAACCCGGCGGTCACAGACGCTGCCACGTTGACGAAAATCAAAACCGTCCAGATCACGGTGACCACCCAAGGCAAGGTAAAAGACAGCGACACCCACAAAGACATCCAGGTGACCATGACGGGAATGGCACGCCTGGTGAACAACTAGAAGGAGTATCATCCATGAGCTGGAAACCAAAGACTCATCAAAAGAACCAACGCGGGATAGCTATGATAGTGGCGCTGCTCTGCCTGGGGCTGCTGGCGGCGATTGGCATGGGCCTTATGTTCATGGCGAACACCGAGAACAGCGTCAACAACAATTATAGAGACTCGCAGAAAGCATATTTCGCGGCGCGTGCCGGCGCGGAAAATGTTCGCCTGCAACTGGCGAGCACCGGGACCTTGAATGCCTCCGCCACGGCACTGACCATGCCGATCTCAACCGCCGGCACAGGAATGATCTATGTCAAGAATCCGACGGCGGGAGAAGCCATTGACCCGACCACGGCTGCGGGAGCGAACCTGACGTCGAATCCCTACCTGGACGACCAGCTCTGCTGGGAGAAGTACACCGGACTTGCCACGTTGACTCCAGGAACAGCAGGCCCCTGCGGCTCCGGTACCACCCCCGTGCCAACGCAATTGATGAGCACCTCAACCGCTTTTACTGCCGTGACCCCTGCGGCCTCGCCTGGTGTCAATAGAGCTGATTCGCTGCCCTTTAAGTGGGTCAGGATCACGAACAAGCAGAACCTGGTAGGACAGTTGAACCAGAAAGTGAACGGTATCACTGCTAATGGAGTACAAGTCTGTTGGGACGGCAAGAAGGAAGTGGCGATCATTGCGGGCACCTGCGCGAGCCAGGCCCCCCAACCAATGACGCCGGTATGGGAACTGACGTCCCTGGCAGTGACTCCAAAAGTGGGACAAAGCCCGGGTTCAAGGCGCATTGTGCAGATGGAGGTGGCGTTAGTTCCACCGATCAATCCGCCTGGCGCAGTTGCCGCGCAAGCCCCCATCAATCTGCAGGGCAACTTGCAGGTCAATGGTTACGATAATTGCAACTGCACTTCCACCAACACCAGCCGCCTGGGCAAAACATGCGATGGGAGCCATTTGGCGGTTTTCAGCGCGAATGATATCGGACAGACAGGAAATGCTACAACTTTGAGCTCAGGTCTGGGAAATGGCCTGACTACTTATAACAATCAGGGAAACGTGGTTACTCAAGGCGCTACCGCCAAGAACCAGCCATGGCCCTATGACGTGAACCAGATGATTTCCGATTACAAGACTTCGGCGCAAAATGCCGCAAATACCTCGCCGTGGAATTTCAATAGCAGTTCATCGGTGTGCCCGGGCACACCGGCCGATTGCGGGACCCAGTCGGGGGACAATTTTGGGGGTTATCCTAGCGGGCTGCCGGACGCGCCCGTCTTCTTGACCGGCAACGGCCCAGCGACGGTATATGTCCCCGGAAGCGTGCATCTGAGCGGCAACGCCTCCGGGTCAGGCATTCTCATCATCGATGGTGACCTGGAGGTCCATGGCGGCATGGCATTCTACGGCCTGATCCTGGTCAAAGGGAAAATCACTTTTACCGGTGGCGGCCATCAGGCCGTGAACGTGTTTGGAGCAATTCTCGCCGGCGAGGACGTGAATGCCCAGGACGTGGCGATTACGGACACAATCGGCGGCAGCTTCAGCTTTCACTATGATTCATGCGCGCTCCGGCTTTTCAACAATCAGGGCCCGCCAAAATTGCTGGCCACGCATGAAATTATGTATTAAGGGGATCCCTCATGAAAAACGTTGTACTCGCGGCCATTGGCTTTCTGCTGGCCGCGGCAAGCGCATGTAACGCCCAGACCGAGCAGCCGTCACTCGGGGAGTTGGCCAAGGCGGGCCATTCCGCGAGAAAAGCTGGTAAGACTATTACGAATGACGACATTGCTACCTCTGCTCCCCAGGGCGGGAGTGGGCAGGTGGTGACTGCCCCAGGCGCGGCAGCGGCGGACACAACGCCGGCAACCGGTCCTTCAGCCAAATCTGAAGAAAAAAAGGGCAGTGCTGCCGCATCGAAGGACTCACCGGCGGCTGCCGAACTAAGAAAGAAGCTGGATAGTTACAAGGAGCAAAGGGATGGCTGGAAGACCTCCGCCAAGAGGTATGAAGACCTGCTGGCCACCGAAACCACCGATTTTCGCCGCCAGATGTATCAGAACGCGCTCGATAGCGACAGGCATAACGTTGCATTTTTTCAGGAAAAGATGAAC
>DATBCN010000094.1:0-1564 GCA_036270475.1 Candidatus Angelobacter sp.
TGCTGGTCCCGGTTTTTGCCGACTTCGGCAAAGGCATGGTGCGCATAGGCCAGATGGGTATAAAGGGGAATTCCAACCGCAGCGTGGATGTGATTTTACCCATGCAGCCGAAAAAAGTCGTCCTGAATGCCTACAAGGAAATACTGGAGAGGTAAGGGCCTGCGCATACGCTGATGCCAGCATGTTCATTCACGCCTGCAAAACGGCTTCAGGAAAAGGCAGGTCCCTTGCAAGCTCAGGATTTCGGCAGGAAGCTCCCGCTCGGCTGCGCCTCGCTCACGCCTCCTTACCGCCTCAAAATAAAACCGGCGCCTATTCTCCCCCGAGATTTTCGGCGCCGGCTTTAAAAGTTCTCCCAAAATGCGAGAGAACCAGGCCGCTCATCTACTTTCGGCCAACTTGTTTGCAGAGCAGGGACAGGTGCCTACCCCCTATCAATCGCGAAAATCGCGTGTGCCGGGGGCCCCGGTTGCTATCCACGCGAAAAATCGCGCGTACCGGGAGCTCCCGGATGAAAAGTCCCCAATGAATCCAAGATGCCTTGCGGTTGTCCCGTGGGTCAATGGCAAAGCGCGGGAGCGGTATTTAGTTAGTCGATAACGAACAAGTGGCAAGGAATGGGCCAACACTGATGTATACTGTGCCGAACTTGAATTATTTGCGGGGATTTTTAAGTTATTTCTTAAACCCTGCAGGGTTTGAACCAAGCTGCGGGGGCGGCTACTTTTCGGGGATATTGCAAGAACGACATAAATTTTTACCTTGACCAGCGGCAGCCCCGGTCGGGAGGGTCCTTATGGACCTGCTTATTATTCGTTTTGTTTTCATTACTGTTGTAGCGGTCGCCTGTTATCATCTGCGTCCATTTGGATTGGCCAACCTGCCCGCATGGGTTGCAGGCGGCTCCGGAGTTGCCATCGGCCTGGCGGTTGTGTGGTTTGAAGCACGGCTGCGGGTGGTGAGCCTGAAGCGGCTGATCGGCGCCGTAATCGGCAGCATCCTGGGAATCCTGGGCGCCTACCTGTTCAGCGTCGTCATCAAAAACAGCATTACCCATTCCGAGACACAGCGGTTTCTCATGCTGATGGTGATGCTGTTGATGTCCTACGTGGGGCTGATTGTGGGCGCCAACAAAGGCGACCTGCTGAACCTGGCCGCGCTAGGCGGAATTTTTGGCGCGGAAAAACAAGGGCGCAAGAGCTTTAAGATCCTTGACACCAGCGTGATTATCGATGGCCGCATAGCCGATATCGCCGATACCGGATTTCTGGACGGCATTGTGGTAATCCCGCAGTTTGTGTTGCGTGAATTGCAACTGGTGGCCGACTCCGCCGACTCGCTCAAGCGCAATCGCGGACGCCGCGGGCTGGACATTCTGCAGCGCGTGCAAAAGATTGTGACGGTGAGCGTGCAGATTGTGGAAGACGATTTTCCCACGGTCCGCGAGGTTGACCTGAAGCTGATTGAGCTGGCAAAAGTGTATGAGGCCAAGATCATCACCAATGATTTCAACCTCAACAAGGTGGCGCAGCTACAAGGCGTGGAAGTATTGAACATCAATGAG
>DATBCN010000095.1:0-2543 GCA_036270475.1 Candidatus Angelobacter sp.
TCCGCCGCGTGCATCAGCCGGTGTACTTCTTTGGTGAAACCGATGATGTGCACCGGCATTGCCCAGTGCCGAGCGCGCAACTTGGCCGCGAGATCTTCGTTGCGTCCGCAAATCAAGATCAGCTGGATCGGGAGACGCGCTGCGTCCAACCACTCAGTGATGTCAAACATCACTTTCGAGCCGTGGCCACCAAAAAGCACCATGGCCGTTAACAAATCAGGCTGCAAGCCCATTTCCTTGCGAAGCTCCACGGGATTGGCTTGGTCTTCCGCATAAAAATCCGGCCGCAGAATCATGCCGGAAGTCTGAAAAATGTGCGCTTCGTCATGGCCCATCGCGCGCGCCTGTTGGACAGCTTTTTCCGTGCCCGCAATTACGAATTGTTCTTTGAGCGGCTCAATCCAGAAACGTGGCGGAAAATCGGCCAGGTCTGTGATGATGGTTACGAAAGGCCGCTCGGGGTATACCTTGGTCCAGCTCTCGCAGATTTCCCGGTTGAAGTGAGGAATCACGGAAATCAAGAGATCCCCAGGCTTTTCGCGCCAAAACTTTTCGAGCAGATTCACCAAGGGCTTATGAAATAAGCGGATGGTCGCCTGGAGTACGCGGAGGAGATAGGTGCTGCCGAGAGTCCAACCATTTTGCAGGAGGATGTTGTATTGCTGTTGGATGCGAATGCCCGTTAGTTTACGCAAAACATCCAACTGGTCCGTAAGTTCCTGAAACTGCACCAGTTCAACCTGCCAATCACGTTGCTGCTGGGCAATGACCGTCTGTAAAGCGACGGCGGCGTTACGATGTCCTCCTCCTGCGTCGTGGTAGACGATATGGATTTTCTTCATTGAGGGCGATTGTGCCACAGGGCGTAGGGTTTTACAAAGAGCACGCTCCATGCCTTGTGGATAATTTTGTAACCCTCTTGTGTTCAATGAGTTCCATGAGCACATTTACCTAGATTTCGCGACCTCTTCACGGCCTGTTCATATTGGATGCCCATAATGTTACCATGCGCTGCGACCTCCACGTCCATACCATCGCATCTGGGATGTTTACCGCTCCCGGCCTCAACCTCATCTGCCGGGAGTCCTACAACGAACCAGCTGAAGTCTATAACCGCCTGAAACAAAAAGGCATGTCTATCATTACGCTCACTGACCACGACTCCATTGACGGATCGGAGTCCCTGCGACGTTTCCCGGACTTTTTCCTGAGCGAAGAGGTCACGGTTCGCATGCCCAGCGGGACGGAAATGCACCTGGGCGTTTACGGATTGAGCGAGCGCGACCATATCGAGATTCAGCGCCGCAGAAACGATCTGATCGCCCTGCTGATGTACCTGACGGAGCGGAAACTCTTTTTCAGCGTAAACCATGTCTTTTCAGGATTAACGGGCAGACGCGACGAAGAAGATTTTCACTGGTTTGAGTCCTACGTTCCGGCGTTTGAAACACGCAACGGGCAGATGAGGCCCGAGGCAAACGAGAGTGCGGCCAGGCTCGCCGCTCGCCTGGGCAAAATTGCCATTGCCGGGAGCGACTCGCACGCCATGTCCGGTGTGGGCCTCACTTACACGGAAGTGCCTGCGGCGCGAACCGTGGATGAATTTTTTGCTGGTCTGCGCGGGGGACGGGGCCGCGTCCAGGGCGAGCACGGAAGCTACGCAAAGCTCACGGCCGACGTGTACAGCATCGTGAAGTCACTTTTTATCGAGCAGCCATGGTTGCTCGCGGTTTCACCCTTGGCGCTGCTGGTTCCTGCTTTTACGGGGAGTCACTGGATGAATGAATTTCGTTTTTGCCGGAAGTGGTCCGCGGCGATGGACAGCGGTGCTCCTCGTAAGCGCATGATGTGGGACATCGACTCCAAGTTCGAGACCAATTGGGCGAGCTGAAAAAAAGTCATGAGGAAATCGTTGCAACGCTCACTTGAGGCCAGGAGAAAAGCAGTTCACTCGTGCGCGGTATGGGCGTGGGAAATCTTTTTTGCCTACTTCTGCATCTCTCTTGTTGAAAGTGCTTGTCTGTTTCCGGCCGTCTGGATGAGGTGACGCGATGGCAGTCGCACGCAGCCTCTGGGGATACATCGAACGCCGCGACCACCGCTTGATGCGGCGGATGAACCGCTGGCGCGCCCCGCGCTGGATTCGCATCTGGATGATTACCGCCACGCGGCTCGGTGACGGCTGGATTTGGTACGGGCTTGGCTTTATGTTGCTTGCCTACGGAGGCCCGCAGCGGTTTTCAGCCGTCGGTGCAGCCGGAGCGGCGGCCATCCTCGGCATTCTGGTTTTCAAAGCGCTGAAGAGGCTAAGCCAGCGCCCTCGGCCTTGCCAAATCGAGCCGCATTGCTGGTCCAAAGTGCTGCCCCCGGACCGGTTTTCGTTTCCCTCAGGCCACACCATGACGGCGTTTTCCATCGCACTGGTCGTCAGTTACTTTTATCCGTCCCTTGAAGGAATGCTTTTCTTCATGGCGCTGAGCATTGCGGTTTCGCGCATCGTGCTGGGGATGCATTTCCTCAGCGACGTTCTGGCCGGTATGGTT
>DATBCN010000096.1:0-2030 GCA_036270475.1 Candidatus Angelobacter sp.
CGGCTGGGCTTACCCTGGCGCGTCAGCCGGGGCAATAACAAATGCAGCTCATGGCCCCAATAATCCTCTTCAGCGCGCGCCTGTTCCGCTAGATCAGCCAGAGTTTCCCGGATCGACGGGTTGAACTCGCGCTCAAGCAACGGCAGCAAAACATGGCGGATGCGGTTCCGCGTGTGTGCCAGGTCCTGGTTTGAGGAATCCTCGCGCCATGGCTGCCCAATCGAATTGAGATAGGCTTCGATTTCAGTGCGCCTGGTCTGCAGCAATGGCCGCACCAGATTTTTCGTTTTCTGCGCCGGAGCAATTCCAGCCAGCCCGCGCGCGCCCGTTCCACGGAGGATGCGCATCAACACGGTTTCCGCCTGGTCGTCGAGCGTGTGCGCCGTGGCGATCTTTTGCGCCTTGCCCTGGTGAACCAGCCCGGCAAACCATTGGTGCCGCATTTCTCTGGCAGCGGTTTCAAGGCTGATTTTCCGCGCAACGGCACGGGCCGGTACGTCGCCCGAACCGGAGTGGAATTCAAGTTGATGCCGCGCTGCTAATTCTGCAACGAACTGTTTGTCCGCATCGGCCGCTGCCCCGCGAATCTGGTGATGGAAATGGGCCACGGACAGGACAATCCCAAGTTCCTGCCGCAGTTCAAGCAGAAGACGCAATAGGGCCACGGAATCCGCGCCTCCCGAACACGCGATGGCAACGCGATCTCCCGGCTGGAGCAGCCTTTGCTCGCGCATATACTTGAGCACTTTTTCCATCAAATTACGGCCTAATCACCTCACTCCATTGTGGAATAATTGGTGGCCTATGTACAGGAAGCCGTATTCCCGGCTGGATCGCGCGGCACACAGTCATCGGCTCGCCCGCAAAATCTGCTTTTGCTTCGCATGCCTCGGGTGGCGGGCTTGAGCGTAATCGAATTCATCCCAAGCGAAGCTCGCATTCTGTGGGCAAAGGTCCTTCTGGGTGTCATTAGTCTCTACGCGGTGCTGCGGATCTCGGGCTTTCAGTCACTTTTCCTGAATGACGCCGAGGGCATTGCCGCGCTGCTGCAGATCATCGGAACGCTGTACAGCGTTTTGTATGCATTCGCGACCTATGTGATTTGGGGGCAGTTTACGGCGGTCGAAAGTGAAATTCTGAAGGAATCAGGCTCGCTCAAGGACCTTCTCGTTTTCAGCCGCCCGTTGCCGGAACGAGCGCGCGATCCTATTGTGCGGGCTGTGAAAAACTACGCCAGGAATGTTGTGGAAGCGGAGTGGGGAGCGCTTTCCCGGCATGAGGAAACGGAAAAAACCGACCGGCTGTTTCTTGAGATTGTCTCCAGCGTGATGGAAGCAGCACCGGAAAGCGCAGCGCAGAGCGTCATTTTTGAGAGGGTGCTGGTCCTGGCCAACCAGGCCAGCTCACATCGCGATGAGCGGCTGGCACTGAGCGTAAAGCGGATGCCCCGGACGTTGCATTATTTCGTGGGCCTGACGGCATTCATGATCTTTCTTCTCGTCCTCTGCTATCCATTCCACGGGGTTGTTTTGGGAGCAAGCTCCGTGGTGATTACCAGCATGCTGCTGTTTTTTGCCCGGTTTGTCCTGACTGATCTGGACAATCCATTTGAGGGTAGCTGGAACGCAAGCAATGAGCCTTTTGCCGAGTTGATCACCAAGTTTCGCTGACGCAGAGACCGATGTCTTGGATGCTCACCGATTCGCGTCTTAGCGTTCTCAACAAAACCTAACGCCGGCAAAGTTGCTATACTTTTTACCCCAATGAAGGTGATTGTCATCATTCCCGCCGCCGGACTCGGCACACGCATGGCGTCTGCCGCAAAGAAAGGCGCGCCCTCCAAACAGTTTTTTGAAATCAACGGCACGCCGATTGTCATTCACACGCTTCGCGTCTTTGCCCGCAACCAGCAGGTCAGCAAGATAGTGGTGGCGTTGCGCAAAAATGAAATGGACCGCTTCCGCCAACAACTGGAACAAGAAAAGCTGGGCGCCAAGGTTGAAATGGTGGAAGGCGGCGAACGTCGCCAG
>DATBCN010000097.1:0-5184 GCA_036270475.1 Candidatus Angelobacter sp.
GAGCATCAATGACCGTGATTGTCGCCCGCTCGGGATTGACGGCAAATAAAGTGCTGTCATCACGGCTCCTTGAAATCTGAAAAAATGGGAGGGAAGTTGTCATTGTTCCCGTAGTGGCCATGGTTGCCGGATCAATTCGCACAATCTGGTCATACCTTTCAACGTAGCTGTTCGTTCCTTTTGCCGTGCCGAAATAAACTGCCGAACTGCTGCTCTCGAATATGGGTTGAACTCCGCTCCACTTTCCTAAGCCAGATTCCTTTCCCATGAGCGTTGTTGCCGTAGTCGAAAGATCAACTGCCAAACGCGATCCGTCCTCCAGAACAAACCCTACAGATTTTTCTTGTGGCCGCAAGAATACAGGCCCAAACTTCCTGTTGCTGGCAGAAGGAGTGCCAACTGAACGGACGCCAACTTCACAGGGTGTTGTGGCATTAATGGGTTTCTTTACCTCACTTACTTCTGTCAACGGTGCTGGAAGCTCGATGGGAACATATTGGTGTGAGGTGTTAATACCGCCTTCACTGAGGCGGGTAACGGCAAATACGTCGATTGTGGGATGTTCTGTGGAAACCACATAAAATGTTTGATCTTCATTTGCCGGTAGCACAACGTGGCCGCAATTAGAGACCGATATGTTTACCAGAAACCGGCGGCTCTGCGTATCGAAGACGCCGGTGTAACATCCGCTGGGCCCCGGCGCTCCCTCTGTCCAATGGTACTTTTCCATGTAGATGTTCTTGCCGGAAGGCGACATCGCCATGGTCGTCCCATAGACAGGTATTTTGTGCTGCAGGGCCTCTGGGTTGACTATATGGCCGATCAACGCTCCGGATACTGTGTCATAAATATCCAGAAAACTTTCCAAAACATCCGCGGCATTTGCATAACTGGAGGCGACGTATAGCTGCTTCCCATCCGGTGAGAGAGCCATGTCAGGCTGGTATCCGGCACGATAGGTCCGAATCACCTTGCCGTTGGACAGATCAACGACCAGGACTTGCGGCTTCTCACGATTATTGCCGGCATCAAGAACGTACAGTTTTTTCACCTGATTATCTGGCTCGACTTGGTTCTCTTGTGCGTAGCTGCCAGGGATTGCAGCCAGGAAGGCCAGAAGAATGGCGAGGTACAGAAAAACTGCCGCCGTCAGGCGCGCATGAGACATATATCTCCTCGCAAACCCTTATGACAGGAAGTATTTTCCCATATTTTCCCCAAGAGTCGATAAACCTTTCTTGGGTCGGCACTCCGCCGTCATTTCTAAGAATGGATTTATTTGCGCGCGGCTAGCGGACCAGTTTTTGCTTGTCCAGCATTGCCGGTTTTTCACTGCGTACAGGGCGGCGGCCGCCATCACGCAGTTGGCGCACATCCAGCTTTAGCTCCGCTATGGTTCGGCTCAGCGTGTTACGGTGCATGCCCAGCTCACGGGCCGCTTTGCACTGGTTTCCCCGGTTCTCCTGCAGGACGTTCATGATGAAGCGCTTTTTAAATTCCCGCACGGCTTCAGAATAAAGAATTCCGGTGCTATGCATCTGCGCTACGAGTGCTTCGAGCTGGTCCTTCACAGATTCTCCCTCACTTTCCAGATGCGCCAAATATTCAATCTTTTTTTAACTTACTTGCTTGTCGCTCCCGGACTGGGCCCGCCGCGTAGTTTGATGATTCCGGCCCGGAACTTCTGGCGGACATCAGAAGGCGCCAGCCAGCTTGCGCCGTGTCCCGCCACCAGAAAGTAACGTGCCAATTGTGAGCCAGAGAGCTCCTCTGACTCTGGGGCAAAAGCCGTGATCGCCATTACTCCGGCGGTCACAATCACCATTCCACGAACAAAACCAAACGCTGCTCCCAGCGCGCGGTCCACAGACCGTAGTCCTGCTTCATGAATCATCCAGCGGGCAATCCGGGCAATCGCACCCGCCAGCAGGACCACTGAAACAAAAATCGTTAAAAACCCAGCCAGGTCGGCAAACGCCGGCAACTTGACGTACTGCACAAACCACGGGGCCAGCTTGCCATATCCCCATGCCGCCAGCAGAAACCCTGCCACCGCTCCCGCCAGGCAGATGACCTCAAAGAAAAATCCCTGCGTCGCCGCCAGCAGCGCCGAAAAAAGCATGATCACGAGGATGATCCAATCTAGCGCGTTCATGCCATCGGCAGCTCAACCGGCGGGCAACTCACGCCCTGCCAGCACCTTATATGCCTGGACGTACTTCTCACTTGTCTTGCGCGCCACATCCTCCGGCAAAGAGGGTGCGGGGGGCTGCTTGTTCCACTTGATCGCTTCCAGATAATCGCGGACAAACTGCTTGTCATATGAGTCTTGTGCTTTTCCCGGCCGATACGTTTCAGCCGGCCAGAAACGCGAAGAATCGGGTGTAAGGACTTCATCCGCCAGAATGAGGCCCTGCGATGTGTGGCCGAATTCAAATTTAGTGTCCGCAATTATGATGCCGCGGCCCGCTGCATAGTCGGCCGCGGTCTGATAAATCTTTAACGTCAAATCACGCAGTTTCTCTGCCAGCTCTTTTCCCGTCCGCTTGGTCATTTCTTCAATCGAAATGTTTTCGTCATGGCCGCTCAACGCCTTGGTGGCCGGAGTAAAGATCGGCTCGGGCAACTTGTCTGACTCCTTGAGTCCGGCGGGCAGCCTGATGCCGCATACCGCTCCCGTCTGCTGGTACTCCTTCCAGCCTGATCCCGAGAGGTAGCCCCGCGCCACGCATTCAATGTCAATCATCTGCGCTTTGTTCACCAGCATGGAGCGGCCGCGCAGATCGTCGGCGTATTTCCGCAGCGCGGTAGGATATTCCTCCACCCTGGCTGTGACCAAATGGTTCTTCACCACGTCCTTCAGGAAGTCAAACCAGAAGAGCGAGAGCTGCGTGAGTACGCGGCCTTTTTCCGGAATGCCTGTAGCCAGCACATAGTCGAACGCCGAAATCCTGTCCGTGGCGACGAACAGAAGGTGTCCGTTCAAGCTGTAAAGATCGCGAACCTTACCGCGAGCGTGAAGCGTGAGCTCCGGAAAATCCGTCTGCAAAAGAATACGACTTTGTGTTGTTTGACTGGTCATGGCGGAAATACGTGGGCGAGGACGTATTCTAGCCCCTCAACTTTTTTTGTCAACCGTTGAAATAGCGGATTTTTTTTGCCGGGAAAAATGTATCGCGCGAAAAGATGCTAAGAAATGCACAAGCCATGAAACCCGCATGGAACAAGGACTTTCTTGCATTGATTTTCGAAAGACTTTGTAGTACCTCGCGGCAAGAATTAGGCGTGTGACAAAAAATATTTTTCTATACGGCGCTTTTTGCGGGCCGCAAAAATTCGCCTGCCCTCTTTTTGATGTGGCCCAGGCATATGTGTTTTGCCAGACACAGATGGAGTTTCTAGGGCCGTATCTCCACCCGCGTCCCTACTGGAACCATCTTCCATATCTCTTCAATCTCGGCGTTGGTTACCGCAATGCATCCATCTGTCCAGTCAGTCTGCCGGTGCAACGCACCCAGGTAAGCAAACGATTTTGCCAGCCCATGGATCATGATCGCCCCGCCCGGACGTGCGCCAAGCTTGCGAGCACGTTCACTGTCCGCTGCGCTGGGATAGGAAATATGCAATGAAAGATGAAACTGGCTCTGCGGATTTTTGGCGTCGATGATGTAGCTGCCTTCCGGCGTTTTATGGTCGCCTTCAACCCGCTTGGGCCCGGCAGAAACTCCGCCGAGCGCGACTTTGTAAGTCTTGATGACCTTACCGCCGCTCAGCAGAGTCATGGCGCGGGCGGATTTTACGATGACGATCTTGTCAGCTTGCGGTTGATTGGCCGGGGACGCACGCAGGAAAGACGCACACAGGAAAGACACGCACAGAAAACTCGAGATCGCAAACACTATGACGATCACGAAGCGGAAACTGCGTCTACACATTTTGGCAATCCCTGAAAAATGCCTACGCTGAAACCGCTCTCTGTGCCGCAGCTTCCATGCCAAACTTCACCGAAACAATCTTGGAGACGCCCGGCTCCTGCATGGTCACGCCATACATCACCGGCGCAATCGACATGGTTTTTTTGCTGTGCGTAATGATGATGAACTGGGTTTGCACGGCCATCTCCCGGATCAACTCCGTAAAGCGCCCGATATTGGCTTCGTCGAGCGGAGCATCCACTTCGTCCAGGATGCAGAAGGGGCTTGGCTGATACTGGAAGATACCCACCAGCAATGACAATGCCGTCAGTGCCTTCTCTCCGCCGGAGAGAAGCAGCACATTCTGCAGCTTCTTGCCCGGAGGCGACGCCACCACGTCGATTCCGCTTTCTGCCGTGTTCAGTTCGTCGGTCAGACGCATGAACGCCTGGCCGCCGCCAAACAGCTTGCGGAACGTAAACTGGAAGTTTTCATTGATCCGGTCAAAAGCTTCCTGGAACTTCTGCCGCGAGAACTCGTCGATTTCCTTGATGGTGGCCTGCGTGTTTTCGATGGAATCCAGCAGGTCCTTGCGCTGTGTCTCCAGGAACTGGTGGCGCGTCTCGGTCTCCTTGAACTCTTCCAGCGCCATCATGTTGACCGGGCCCATATTGTCGAGCTTTGTCCGCATCTCGCGATACGCCGTTTCTTCTGTTGTGAGCTGTTCGCCTTCCACCATCGGGATTTCAGTGCTTGCGCGCAGCTCGTCGGCGGGGATTCCCAGCTCGTTGAGGCACGATTCCGCCATGTGCGCCAGATCAGATTGCAGCTTGGCAAGCTGCGTTCCCAGCTCACTTTTGCGTTCGCGTGCGGCGTCCAGTTCAAAGCGCGCGACCTTTAATTCCTGGTCGATTTCTGCAATGCGCGCCCGCACCCGCTCGGATTCATGCTGCAACTGTATTCCGGTGGCTTCCGCGGCGGCCTTTTCCGCGCTCAGTGCTTCCAGCCGTCCGGCAATTTGCAGGTTCTCCGCTTCGCGTTGTACTTTTTCTGCCGCCGCGGAGTGGATCTGGGTCTGCAATGACTCAACCCGCTTCGCTGCTTCGGCAGAGAGTGACTCAATCCGCTCCAGTGCCGATGCCGCTGTCCGGCGGCGCTCTTCCACCACCGCCAGACGGGCCGCTGCCAGGGAGGCGTTTTCGGCCGCCTCGTCGCGGGCCGTCTTCAATTCCATGACCTGTTGCTGGGCCGATTGCATTTCGTCTTCCAG
>DATBCN010000098.1:0-11280 GCA_036270475.1 Candidatus Angelobacter sp.
GCCTCATGCGTCAGCACTTCAAATGATCGCAGCACCTCGGCCCCGCGCTCCAGCAGCAATTGGCTGTCCGGGCCGGCCAACTCCACCAGGATTTCCGGCGTTTCCGCCTCCTGGCCTATCACCAGGGGCGGATTGACGGTAATCCTGTATTTAAGCTTGAACGCGCCTGAAGCGATGATGTTCTTCAGGAAGGCATCGATTTTTTTTGCCGTTGCGACCTTGTCCTGCAGCATGCTTTCGTCCAAACTCCCCCGAACCGATTTTACAGCCTGGCAACCTCAACGTTTGCGGGCATTGCGTTTTTCAATGGTTTTCTTTACCTGCTGGCCCAGCTCAGACCGGTTAATCACGGCCTGCTGCGCGTATCCCAGCAGCGTGCTCAGGGCCAAATAGATGGAAAGGCCAGCGGGCATGCCCCAGCTAAATGCGCCAAACATAATGGGTCCCATCAATGAGAGTATCTTTTGCTGGGCCGGGTCCATGCCGCCCTGCGGGGCGCTTTTCTGCTGTACGAACATCGCCACAATGATAATGATCGGCAGGATATGCAATGGATCGGGCGAGGCCAGGTCATGTATCCAGAGCCAGCCAGCCTGGCGCAGTTCAATGGCGTTGTTCAGCATGGAGTAAAAGGCAAACAGGAACGGCATCTGCAGCAGCAACGGAAAACAGCCGCCCACGGGATTGACGCCTTCCTTTTTGTAGAGCGCCTGCATTTCCTTCTGCATGTCCGCTTTGCGCGGATCGGTAAGGCTATAGCGCTTGTACTTCTCCTGGATCACCTTCATCTGCGGCTGGATTTTTTGCATCCGCAGTGATGACTTCATGCTGGAGATGCGCAGCGGCAGCAGCGCCATGGTGATGACCAGGGTTAGGAATGCGATGGCCCATCCCCAGTTGGGGATCCAGGTGTTGTAAGTCCACTTGAGCCAGAGAAACAGCGGACGGGCGATGAAGCTGAACGTGCCAAAATTGTAGATGCCGCGCAGGTCCGGCCCGCCGGGATGGCTCTGCACGCTTTCCAGCAGTTCCACGGCCTTGGCGCCGCCAAAGACCCGGATTCGGGTTGGGCCGTTGGCATTGCCAAAGGCCACGCCAACAATGTTGGCCTTGTCTCTGCCCTCGGCGGGCTTGTCAGGGTTCTTGGGAACGTCAGCCGGGGAATTCAGCGTGACCAGGGTTGTGTCCGCAGGCTCGTTGGGGAGAAAGGCCACGGCAAAGTACTGGTCGGCCAAAGCAGACCAGTCAAAGGGGCCTGGGACCGTCAGGCCGCCGACAATCCACTTCTTGCCGCTGAACATTCCGCCGGAAGCGGGCTCTTTGCGCTCTACGGTGCTGCCCTGCTGGTAGTCAACCGTGCTCTTGGTGAAAGAGACGGGCGCCATCTGGTCACCCAGTCCGCTGGGCCATTGCGGCAGGGCTTGAACGCGCTGGCCGTTGCGCACCACTTCCGTCTCAATATTCAGGATGTAATTTTTGGCCGTGCGGAAGGTCTTGTGGACAACGACATCGCCGTCAGAGAATTCGTATGTGAGCGAGCCTGCCTCGCTGCGGCCTTCTTCGCCGCCAAGATAAAGTCCCTCATTCAGCCTTTTTTCCAGTTCCTTGTCATACGTGAAGAAAGAGAGCGGATTGCCCAGTTGGGCGGCCACGGTGTGATTCACCAGGTCAAAGGGCTTGCCGGCATCGTCCTTGTATTTTTTCAGGACCCACGACTTCACGGATGCGCCGCGGTTGGTGAAGGTGATGCGGTAGAAGTCGTTTTCTAAAACCGTTTCCGTTTCCGCGGCAGCCGTCTTTACGGGAAGTTTGGGGGCTTCCGCCGTTGGCTTGGGCGGAGTGGGCGTGGCGGCGGATGGAACCACGGGAGTTCCTGGCTGCTTCTGCTGTGATTGCTGCGGCTGCTGGCCTTTATCCTGCTGCGGAGGCTGGGGCTTGGGCAGGAAGTATTGCATTACGCCCAGCACCACGAATACGAGCACCAGGGCGATCAGCATTCGCTTGTCAGTGCCCTGTTCATTCTGCGGATTGCGATATTCAGTCAATCGTTATTCCTGTCGCTGCGCTCCAAAACCGCTGAAGCAGCTCTCCATCGAAAATAATTCACTTGCCCTGCAGCTTACGGCTCGGCGCGCTCAGGCCTCGCCGCTTTTCCATGAATCCTTGTAACCTGCGCTAAACTGCCTTGCGATTCTTCTTCCCTGCAGACAGAACTTGCGCGACGGCTACAGGTGTTGCGGCTTCTTTCCCTGGCACTGGATCATAGCCTCCGCGCGCGAGTGGATTGCAACGCAGGAGCCGCCACAAGCCCAATGCCGATCCATGCAGCAGACCGTGTCTGGCTACGGCCTCCGCGGCGTATTCCGAACACGTGGGAACATAGCGGCAGGAGGGCGGCAGAAAAGGCGAAACCACGCCTTTGTAGAGCCATAGGAAAAAAGTTGCAACACGCTTCATCTGCCCTGGCCTCGTTGCACGGCGGCGAATACCTGTTTGATTTCCGCATCCAACTGCGCGAACTTTAAAGTAAGCACGCTCTTGCGGGGATGCAGCACCAGATCAAGCGGACGCGCCAATTCACACAAGTGTTGCCGCACCAGCGCACGCATGCGCCTGCGTATCCGGTTCCGCACCACGGCCCCGCCCAATACCTTGCCGATGGTCAAACCAACACGCGGGCCAGCCGACCGGTTGTTTTCACGATAGAAGGCGGTCATGTTTCCTGAAAAATGTTTTCGGCCCTGCTTGTACACCGCCTGAAAGTCAGCATGCTTCAGCAGACGCGCATCCCGGGGGAAGCTTTGTGAAACTTTTTTTGAAGTTTCAGTCATGGATGGCATGGCGCACAGAGTGGGCATTTTCGAGGAGACGAAACTACTCCCGGAAGCCGGGCTTCACGGAAACGCGCTTGCGTCCTTTAGCGCGGCGGCGCGACAATACGGCCCTTCCGCTCTTTGTTTTCATTCTCGTACGAAAACCGTGTACCTTGGACCGGCGGCGCCGGTTGGGTTGAAAAGTGCGTTTAGGCATTGCTTGTGGGACTCCTACTCAGAATTGTTTGCGCGGGGCAAACGATAAGTATAAAGGAATAAGGGCCTTTCATGCCACTTTACCGGACGGAAAGCAGCAGGCCAGCTTCTTCAGGAGAAACCGGCGTTTGACGGTGGTCAATCGCTGGAGCGGTGTACGTCTGCCACGCGGCAGCGGGCCAGTTTTCTAAAGCTTCCCTCGCACAGAGTTGCCGTCGTTCGCTTGGTCCAGGATACTTCCCTGCATAAGAAGGTGACAACCCGATCCATGGCAGTTCTTTTACTGATAGTTTTTCAAGTGGCACACGACAGGAATGGCCGTATAGATAAGCAAGTGCAACGGCACAAGCGAATGTTGCACCACGCACGCGGCAAAATGCGGCGCTTGCGTTTTGATAAATGAAAGTCTGGTAAAAAAAATTCCCGCGTATGCATTTCAAGCGGGTGAAGTTCGTGCTAGTATGCCGACCAGTCGATAAAAAATTTGTTGCACAACGCAGTGTTCAAAACTCAGCGTCGCCCTAGCAAGTAAGATTGAGTAATCCAGTTCAACCACGGGCCCCTGGCTGGCTCGCAACATAGGAAACATCCCAAGAATGTCATTACCCGCTGCGACCGTTACCGCAACCGCGAATCCGTGGCTCAGAATCCTTGGAGCGCTGGAAAAAAAGATCACCCGCCATTCCTACGACACGTGGCTCAAGCCCACGCGCTTCAGCCACATCAACGGCAACATCATTTTTGTTCGCGTACCCACCGCGGATTTCCGCCAGCTCGGAGAAAAATTCGGCGATCTGATTCAGGAAGCCATGGACACGCTGGCGCCGGAATACCAGGACGTAAAGTTCATCACCGCCGAGGAAGATCCCACGGCGCCGCCGGTGCGTCCGGATGGAGGCTTTGCGCCGGTTTCAGCCAGCGGCAGCGGTCCGGCTCCAGCCTCGCGGCAGCAGCGTTTTGACTGGGATTCCGCGGCCCAGCTCAGCCCCAAATATACGTTTGGCGCGTTCGTGATCGGCGCGGGAAACCAGTTTGCGCACGCAGCCTCACAGGCCGTGGCGGAACGGCCATCCAAGGCATACAATCCGCTCTTTCTTTATGGCGGCGTGGGCATGGGCAAGACGCACCTGATGCAGGCCATTGGGCATGAAGTAAAACGGAGACAGCCGCACGCTTCCATCTGCTACATTTCCAGCGAAAAATTCACCAATGAAATGATCAACTCGCTGCGTTATGACAAGATGATCAGCTTCCGGGACAAGTTCCGCAACGTGGATGTGCTGCTGATTGACGACATCCAGTTTCTGGCGCAGAAAGAGCGTACCCAGGAAGAATTTTTCCATACGTTCAACGCCCTGCATGAGTCAATGAAGCAGATTGTGATAGCCAGTGACCGTCCTCCGAAAGAGCTGCCGGAAATTGAAGACCGCTTGCGTTCGCGGTTCGAATGGGGGCTTATCGCGGACATTCAGCCGCCCGATCTGGAGACGAAAGTCGCCATCTTGCAGAAAAAAGCGGAGTCTGAGCGGGTCACGTTGTCCACCGACCTGGCGCTGTACATTGCCTCCAACGTGCGCACCAATGTGCGTGAGCTGGAAGGAGCATTGATCCGGTTAATTGCTTATTGCTCGCTGACCGGAGCGGAGATCAGCCTGATTACGGCGCAGCAGGTGCTGAAGAATTTTATTGACTCCCAGGCGCGCAAGATCACGATTGAAGCCATCCAGAAGGCGGTGGCGGAGCAGTTTGGCCTGCGCGTGATCGAGATCAAGGCCAAGAGTAATTCACGGGCCATTGTGTTTCCGCGGCAGATTGCCATGTACCTGGCCAAGCAGATGACGGAAGCATCATTGCCGGAAATTGGGCGGCAATTTGGCGGCAAACACCACACCACGGTCATGCATTCCATCGACAAGATCGAGGACCAGCGGCAGGGGGACAAAGACCTGAACCGGCTCCTGAACAAGCTGACGGAGACGCTCAACAGTTGAAGCCGGAGACCCCGTGGGGCGATAAAACCAGAAATTTGATGCCCGGACACCAATGCAACCGGGCGAAATCGGGCAAGAACCTGTAAACTAAACCGTTGTGCGGAGATTCCAACTGTTCCTTAAGGGGGCATCTGTACCGCGGTTTTGGGGAATTGAATTACAAGTTGGTTTCAAAATTTTTAGGGGGCCACAATTATGCCTTCCTCCGCGGGCACTGAGGCGGGAGCAACGATGGAAATCAGCGTCAGCAAGAGCGATCTGTTGAAGGAACTCACCGCGACCCAGGGCGTGGTGGAACGCAAAACCACGATTCCAATCCTCTCCAATTTCCTGTTTGAAGCAGGCGGGGACAAGCTGTCTATAACGGCAACGGACCTTGACCTGAGCCTGCGGACTTCCTGTGCGGCCAAGGTGAAGAAGGAAGGCTCCTGCACCATTCCGGCGCGCAAACTTTATGATTACGTGAAGTTGCTGGCCGATGGCGAAATCAGCATTAAGCTGCTGGAAAACCATTGGGTGCAGATACGCAGCGGACGCTCAAACACCAAGATGGTGGGCATGGCGCGGGCCAATTTTCCCGCGTTGCCGCTGTTTCCCGCTGAATCAGCCCTGCAGTTGCCAGCCCAGGTGCTCCGCCAGTTGATTTCCCGGACCATCTTTTCCATCTCCAATGAAGAGTCGCGCTACACCTTGAATGGGGCGCTGCTGGTGCTGAAACCGGAATCGATCACGATGGTGGCGACGGACGGACATCGCCTGGCCCACATCGAACACAACACCACCAAGCTGCCCGTCAGCGGAGAATTGAAGGTCCTGGTCCCCAAGAAGGCCATGGCTGAGCTGAGCACGCTGCTGAACGGCAGCGACGTTCAAACGGTGGAGTTCGCCAAGGACGAATCAACGCTGTTCTTCCGCATTGGCGGCCGCCTGCTGACTTCACGCCAGCTTACCGGGCAGTTCCCGAACTATGAAGCCGTGCTGCCGCGGGAAAACAACAAGGCCGTCACCGTTCATTGTGACGAGCTTTCTGCCGCGATCCAGCGCGTGGCGCAATTTGCCGACGAACGTTCCAACGCGATCCGCATGCGCGTGGAGAAGAACGAACTCAAGGTTTCATCCTCAAACACGGAGACAGGTGAATCCGAGGATTCGATTGAGGTGGCGTTCACGGGCGATCCCATGGTGATCGGCTTCAATTCGCAATACCTGCTGGAATTCCTGAAAGTGGTGGGCGCGGGCGATGTGCGCTTTGAGTTTAAAGACGCACAGACCGCCGGCCAGTTGCGTCCGGATGAAGCTGCCGACAGCGAATACCGCTATCGCTACATCGTAATGCCGATGCGGATCTGAAGCTCCAGCAGTCATACAAAAACCAGGAGGCCGGACTTGAGTCCGGCCTCTTTTTGCTCTGAAGACTTTCTGTTTTGCAGCGCGTTACTGGACCATCTTTCTCGCCATCACGCGGTCCACCGTCTGTTCAACGTTGGGCAGGAATGAGTCCAGACCGCCCAGTGACGCCGTGGCGGCGGAGCCGGCAAAACGCGTGGAAACCAGCACTTCATTCCAACGCTGGAAGATAAGTTTGGAAGGCGATTCAAGAACGGTGCTGCGCTCGGGTTCACGCATGTAAAAGCAGACCGCCCAGAACGCAACCACGGCGAGATATTGAGTGTAGTCGACGAGGTCCAGAGCGTAGCCCCACTCGGCGAAGCGTGTGTGCAGATAAGAGGAGCTGAGGCTGAGGGAGGAAGAGAGTCCTAAGCCAAGTCCAATGCTGATCGTGTGACTGCGCCAGGCCAGGCCGAGGCGGCGTTCGAATAAGAAGAAGAGCAGCATAAGGCCGCATTGCATTAGCCGGAGCGAATGATCAAGCTGGCTGACAAAGGCAAGGCATTTTTCCAGGGTGGCTGCATGCGTGGCAAAACTGGTAAGAGCAGCAGCAATCAGCAGGAAGGCGACGGCCCAGCGGAAGAGCATCTTGCCCAGGTCAATCAGTCCGTTATAGGGCTTGAGGGCCTTGACGAAGATCTCATACATTACGCCCACTTCCAGCAACATCAGGATGGCGTTAAGCCCCCAGTAGGACCAGAAATATTGCGCCCCCGCGGGCTTGATAAGGTGCGTAACAAAGAGCGTCAAGGCTCCCACAACCGCAAATGCGTTGTACCAGAAGAAAACCGGGAAATCAGCACGTTTGTTGCGTTTAACGAGAATAGCCAGTATTGCCGCTTGTGCCACCGCGGTAAGGATAACGAAGACGCCGGGGATCCACTGAGATGTATTCACAGAACCAAGCCTCCAGAGGGGGGAAAGCATACTACTCCCACTGATGGCCGACAAGCCTCTGCGGCAACACCAAAGTACAATTTACTGATTAGTAACTGTTAATCTCCCCGGTAGAAAGCAAACAACTGATTACATGAGACTTACAGCAACCTGCCTTACTTAGCGCAAAAGGCAGTGTGACCCTGGGCCTGTGCTGACGGCGGTTGAGGCGCACAGGGAGAAGGTCCTGGCCGCTGGCCAATGGAACCGAAAGCCTGACTAGAAGTGCCGGAGAAAGCCGCGAAAATAGCGAACAAGATCACGAGCATAAGGGAGGCGCGAAGTAGCAATTTCATAGGGGAAATCTCTCCTTGTTTTTCTTTTGGGACTCTTAATTTAGCGCGCTACTGATGGTGGACCAGAAACGCGGAATGAAGTATACAGTTGATCCCTAATTTTTCAATGATTTATTAGTACAACTTGAACATTGAAAATCAGCATGCTTTCTCTCTCCATCGGCACCCGGCCCCAAGTGAAGGAAGTTACTAAAAGGAGTGTCCCAGAGTACCTAGTAACCTATTGACTTTAGGTAACTTGTTGGTTCCTTAAAAAACATAAATCTGGAAGCAGGCGGGTAGGCAAGAAAATTCATGCTGACTGGACGAGAACCTTAGAAGGCAACAAAAAAAGTGTTGCATTTAAGGTTTCTAAAAAATGTGACGCTCAAATTCCCCATTTTTGCGGGCGTCCAGGTCCGGATATTTCGATGTAAAAATAAAAATCTCCGCGCGCGGGACCACTTAGCACTATGGCGAAATTACTAAAAAATCCGCTCTGCTTGCGGGGTTCCTGAGAACGCACGGAACAACTCTGTCTGTGATACAATAGGCTCTGGGTCATAAATCCACTAAAGCATTGAATTTAAGTAACTTGAGTGTTATTCAGAAGGCGTAAAAACCGGTCTGAAAAAAGCGTAGCTTGCACTCGTAAGACAGGAGCAGCCGAGCTTGTCCACCCGTGAATCCGCAACTGCAGCAACCAAACAAATGGCAGAACAAAACAAAAGCAAAAAGGCCGGCAACGGAAACGGTAATTACACCGCGGAAGACATAAAAGTGCTGGAAGGCATGGAGGCGGTACGCCTGCGTCCAGCCATGTACATTGGCTCGAATGGAGAGATGGGGCTCCATCATCTGGTGTATGAAGTGGTTGATAATTCCGTTGATGAAGCGCTGGCCGGACACGCCACGCAAATCGATGTGACAATCCACATCGACAATTCGATTACGGTGATCGACGACGGACGCGGGATTCCCGTGGACGATATGTTGATTGACGGAGAAAAAGTCCCGGCGGCGCAGGTCGTGCTCACCAAACTGCATGCCGGCGGCAAGTTTGACAACTCCAACTACAAAGTTTCCGGCGGACTGCATGGCGTTGGCGTTTCCTGCGTGAACGCGCTGAGCCACCAGTTTGACCTGGAAATCTGGCGCGATGGCCACGTGTGGGAGCAGGGATACTCCAAGGGCGATCCGCAGACCAAGCTCAAGAAAACCGGCACCACAAAAAAACGCGGCACCAAGATACATTTCCTGCCCGACAAGGAAATCTTCACCGCGACGGAGTACAACTTTGACACGCTGGCCCAGCGGCTGCGCGAACTGGCTTTCCTGAACAAGGGCCTGGAAATCACACTGACGGACGAACGCCAGACCGACGCAAAAACCGGCGAAGCGAAGAACCTGAAGTTCAAATACACCGGCGGGATCGCGGAGTTCATCAAGCATTTGAACCGCGGCAAGAGCGTGTTGCACGACAAGCCAATCTACATGGAAGCCGAACGCGACGGCGTGGCCATGGAGATCGCGCTGCAATATAACGACGGCTATTCAGAAACCGTGTTCAGCTTTGCCAACAACATCAACACAGTCGACGGCGGCACGCATCTTTCCGGTTTCCGCACGTCGCTCACGCGCACCATCAACTACGCCGGACAACAACTGGGCCTTTTCAAGGACGTAAAAGAAAACCTGACCGGAGACGACGTTCGCGAAGGGCTGGTGGCCGTGGTGAGCGTAAAGCTCTCACAGCCACAGTTTGAAGGCCAAACCAAGGGCAAGCTGAATTCAGACATCGCCGGCATTGTGCAGGCGTTTTTGAATGAGCGGCTGGGCGCTTTCTTTGAACAGAATCCGCCGGTAGCGCGCAAGATCATCAACAAAGCGATTGAAGCAGCCCGTGCACGGGAAGCAGCGCGCAAAGCGCGTGATCTTACCCGCCGCAAAGGCGCGTTGGATGGCGGTGGACTGCCGGGCAAGCTAGCGGACTGCTCGGAGCGCGATCCGAACCGCTGCGAACTGTTTCTGGTGGAAGGTGAATCCGCAGGCGGCACTGCCAAGCAGGGCCGCGACCGGCGCTTCCAGGCCATCCTGCCGTTGAAGGGCAAGATCCTGAACGTGGAAAAAGCCCGCTATGACAAGATGCTGGGCCATGAAGAAATCCGCGCCATGATTACGGCGCTGGGAACGGGAATCGGCAAGGACGATTTTGATCCGACCAAGGTCCGCTACGCTAAAGTCATCCTGATGACGGACGCCGACGTTGACGGTTCGCACATCCGCACGCTGCTGCTCACGTTTTTCTTCCGCCACATGAATGAATTGATTAAGCGGGGCAATGTTTTCATTGCCCAGCCGCCGCTGTATGGCATTAAAAAAGGAAAATCACAGCAGTACATCAAGGACGACCGCGAATTTGTACGTGTAATGGTGAAGCGCGCGGCGGAAGGCATGACGGTCCGTTACGGTGAAGGCGCAGCCAAGCTGGAAGGCGCGGCGCTTTCAAAATTCATGACCACGCTGAACGAATATCTGGTCTTTTTTGAAAAAGCGGACAAACGCCTGCGCCACGAGCGGATCACCGAACTGCTGCCGCGGCTGGGGATTTCACAACGCGCGGATTTTGAAGGCGACAAAAAGACGCCTTCGAAAAAGATTGAGAAGCTGGAAAAAGAAATCAACAAGCTGGCCAAGGACTACCAACTCAAGAACATCGCGAGCTACTTTGACGAAGAGCATAATTTGTGGGGCGTAAAGTTCACTGACTCACAGGGCGCCGAGCGGCAGATCAACTGGGCGCTTGCGTCCACGCCGGAATACCGGCAGATGATGGCAAAATTCAAGCTGATTGAAGCTTACATGGAACCGCCGTTTGTGGTGGAGGTTGCCGGCAAGGCTACCGAAGAGACCTCAGCCGACCTGAGCGACGCCGAGCGCGAAGACCTGGACAAAGCAGCGAAAAAATCATCGAAGACGTCGATCCGGAGAACGAAGATAGAGGCCGAGCGCGTGGAGAAAAATTCCGCGCGGGAATTGTTCGACTACGTACTTGCCGAAGGCAAAAAAGAATACAGCGTACAGCGCTACAAAGGGCTGGGCGAGATGAGTTCGGAACAGCTCTGGCAGACGACGATGGACCCGGAACGGCGGACGCTGCTTTCCGTCCGCGCGGAAGACATTGAAGCCTGCGAGGTGATCTTTACCACGCTAATGGGCGAGGACGTGGAATCACGCAGAAAGTTCATTGAAGAGAACGCGCTGGACGTGAAGAACCTGGACATCTAGTTTTTATGTCGCTCCAAACCGCTTCGGCAATCTCGATCTAGACAACACGAATCAGCCTTTTTGCAGCGGGCCCGGCCCGCTTGCCGGCCGGAGCTCTTTTAGACGTTCTTAGCGCCGTGCAGATCGCCAAGTCTAGCCGCGAATGCACGCGAAGAACGCGAATTCCGGATGAGAATCTGAGTTTCACGCCTACGTAGGTTTGTGCACTCCCTGATATTTTGGCGCTTCCGTAATCACCAGTGCTGGCACATTGCGTTTGCGATACAGCAACAAAAACGCCACGGTCATCAATGCCCACAGGAGCAGGGTTACAACGCTGCCTTCCGGGCCCACGGAACCGCCAGTGAGCCAGTCAGGGCCCTGGCCCATGTG
>DATBCN010000099.1:0-1753 GCA_036270475.1 Candidatus Angelobacter sp.
TTAGAGAAGGGATACTTCACCCGGTTGGGTTAGTCGATTACTTTTTCGCTCTCGGCGTGAACTCCGGCGCCCCAAGCTCTCTCACGATAGCTACGCTGGCGCTGGCGCCAATGCGATTGGCCCCGGCATCAATCATGGCATTGGCATTGGCGGCAGTGCGAATTCCACCCGATGCCTTCACGCCTGCCTGGCCGCCAACTACGCCGCGCATCAGCGAAACGTCCTCTGCCGTTGCCGCTCCAAAGAATCCCGTTGCGGTCTTGACGAAATCCGCTTTCGCGGCCAGGCTGAGCTGGCAGCTCAGAATTTTTTCTTCCAGCGTGAGCAGAGGAGTCTCAAGGATCACTTTAACAATGGCGCCGCTGCCGTGCGCAACTTCTGCCACAGCGATGATGTCATTCAGGACGCCATGGCGATCGCCTGACTTCAGCGCGCCAATATTCATCACCATATCTACTTCCTGTGCGCCCAGCCGGACAGCTTCCGCGGCCTCAAAGCGCTTTACTGTGGTGTGGTTGGCGCCCAGGGGAAAGCCGATGGTAGTGGCAATCTTTACCGGCGTCCCGTGCAGCACGGATACAGCCAGGCCAATCCACCACGGATTCACGCACACAGCCGCAAAGTTATAACAGGCGGCTTCTTCGCACAGCCTGACGATCTGCTCTGCTGTTGTCTCTGATTTGAGTAGAGTGTGGTCAATGAAGCCGGCAATCGCTTGCCAGTTCCGAACGGAAACTTGAGGATCTGACAGAACCTGTGACATCCAGATCGAATTCTACCACTACTTCTCCGCGTCTTCAGAAAAGATGCAAATATCCGGCAGATTCCTGAAACGCTCCGCGTAATCCAGCCCATAGCCGACCACGAACTTGTCCGGAATTGGAAAACCCACGTAGTCCGCTTTTACCGGCATCAGGCGGCGTGAAGGTTTGTCCAGCAGCGCGGCAAACTTCAGGCTGCGCGGCTTGCGCGCCTGCAGAAGCTTCTGCAAAAAGCTGAACGTCAGCCCGGTATCCAGAATGTCTTCCACCAGAATCACGTTCTTGTCTTCCAGCGGCGTGGTCACGTCCTTGATAAGCTGCACTTCGCCCGCACTTTCTTTCTTAGTGCCATAGCTGCGCACCGCAATGAAGTCGAATGTGGCTTCCAGTTCAATCTGCCGCGCCAGGTCGCTCAGGAACAAACATGCGCCCTTAAGCACGCCCACCAGAATTACCGATTGTCCGGCGAAGTCGCGGGTAATCTCCTGGCCGATGCGCGCCACTCCCTCGGCAATCTTTTCACGAGTAATAAGTACTTCCATGTTGTTTTGCATTTTGGGAAAAAGGATTGTATCGCAAAATGCGGCCGTTCCGCAGCCATGCTTGCCGCGACGGTTGAGAACGTCATCTCACCGCTGTTCTCCTGCTACAATCCCCAGTCATGTTTACGCGGCCTCCGGGATTTACGTATAAAAAAGACGAGCTTCATTGCGATGGCGTCTCCATCAACAAGCTCGCCAAAAAATTCGGGACGCCCCTCTATATCTATTCCGCCACCGCGCTCCGGGACCGTTACCGCACTCTGGAGCGGGCATTTCATCACGTCCGCCACACGCTTTGCTACTCGGTTAAAGCAAATTCCAATCTAAGCATTCTCCTCCTGCTGGCCGGAATGGGCGCGGGCTTTGATATTGTCTCCGGCGGCGAACTGGAACGCGTGCGCAAGGCGCAGAAAAAGGCGCTGAAGAAGATCGTCTTTTCCGGCGTGGGCA
>DATBCN010000100.1:0-1820 GCA_036270475.1 Candidatus Angelobacter sp.
CGTACTGGGACGCGCCAAGCGGCTCACGCCCGATCATCGGTTGCCTGGCTATGAAAGCTGGAAGAACGCGGCCCAGCAGGAGCAGGAAACCTACCGTGAAGCCCGGGCCATTTTTGCCGCACTGCAGCGCACTGGACTTTCTTACGTAAAAAGTTCCGCCACGTTGGGCGACCATAAAGGCGTGAGTGAGCGCATACGCATGCCCCGCGTGAGCCTGGCCCAAAGCAGCGCAAACTGCATTGACTCTGCCGTGATGTATGCGTCGCTTTTTGAAAACCTGGGGATGGATGCCAGCATTCTTGTGGTCCCAGGGCACGCGTATGCGGGCGTTCGCGTCGCCGAAGGCTCGTCTAAGTTTCTGCTGATCGACGTGGCGCTTACCGGCAGAAGCACTTTTGAGGCTGCTGTAGCGTCGGCCCAAAACGGCATGGCCAGCCATCCTGCCTCTGCGGTTACCCAGATAATGGTGGAAAAAGCACGGTCCGCCGGCATTTATCCCATGCCTTGATTTTTCAGCAACCTCCTCGGCATTTTCCTCATCCATTGTGAGCTGTAGGGCACTTCAGGGCAAGGCAGAAACACTTGACAACAGGCAAGACAGGCTTAAAATAACCGCAATTCGTGAACAGGCATGGGCTGAAGTGCGCCTTGATAACGAATATGAACTCTAGTCAGAATTTCCCTATCTCGAAGCGGCCTCCCGAACCAATACCTATGGCGAAACCCTGCAGGCATCCACGCGTGCGCGTAGTCGCGCGCGACGAAGACGCCGAATTTGTTGAATGCCAGGAATGTGGCGACGTTTTTGAATCCAGTGAATTCAAAGACATGGCCATTGAAGAGAACATTGAGGCTGACGAGGCCTAAAAGTTCTCTCTCTATCGCTGGCGGCTCACCGTGGTTGCACGAACCAGAGGCCGTGTGCTGCCTGTAAACAAGATTAACCATGGGCGCTATCGCAGCGCCAGCGTGGCCTCGGCGGAGAAGTCTGCTCCGGCAAATTCTTTTGCCTGCAACCGGGGAAAAGCCGCCGCGGCGATCATGGCCGCATTGTCCGTGGAAAGCTTGCGTGAGGGGAAGTACACCGGCAGACCTGCCTTGGCGGCTTCCAACGTAAAACGCTCCCGCAGCTCGCTGTTGGCCGCCACGCCGCCAGTCACAAACAGAGTCCGCGCAGCGCGCTCTTCGGCAGCATGCAGCGTCTTCCCAACCAAATCATCCACCACGGCCCGTTGAAACGACGCCACCAGGTCCAATGCCTTCTTATCAACGTGCGGCAGGATGTTCTCCGCCGTAGGCTTTCCCATCCCTGCCAGCACCTTCTGCCGCGCCGCAATCGACTCGCGCATTCCTTCAAGCTCTACATAGCGCAACACCGCGGTCTTAATTCCACTGAAGGAAAAGTCATGGGGCGTCTGTTCGGCTTCCGGCGTGCCACGATTATTGTGTTTGATCTGCGACGGGCCAAACCTTACCGCCCGCGGATTGCCATGCCGGGCCAGCGCATCAATGACCGGCCCTCCCGGATAGCCCAGCCCCAACAGCTTGGCAACCTTGTCATACGCCTCGCCGGCGGCGTCATCTCGGGTGCGCCCGATATTGGAATAACTCCAGCCATGCTCGCGCTGCTCCGCCAGAAACAGATGCGTGTGTCCGCCGGACACCACCAGCGCCAGTAGCGGAAAATCGATCTTGAAATTTCCTTTCTGCTTCTCTTCCAGCAGCACGGCGTGAATGTGCCCTTCCAGATGGTTCACGGTGATCAGCGGCTTCTCCAGTGAAAATGCCAGCGCCTTGGCATAACTAATGCCGACCAGCAG
>DATBCN010000101.1:0-9993 GCA_036270475.1 Candidatus Angelobacter sp.
GCGTTCCATGCAAACATGCAGGATGGTCCGCGCCGCCACTGTCCGTTGCAGGGCTTTGGACATTTCATCCGTCTGCACAAACGCCTGCGCCTCCCAGGTGGCGATGAGCAGCTTGCATCCGCCTAAAACGATGGCCGAAACAGCAGGAGAATTCTTGGTCGGAACAGCCTGGAGTTGTTCGGCAATGTCCGCGACGCAACGCACCAGATAGCTTTCTTCTTCCGCATGCACCTCTTCCACGGATTCAGAATCGGCACTGTGCGCCGGGCGGGAAATCAGGTCAGTGGGATCAGGCTCTGCCGTCTTGACAGGTTCAATAGGCGCGGCGGCAACAGCCGCGGCTTGGAGTTCATACGCTGGCGCCTCGACTGCATCTGTCCCAAGAATGTCTTCTTCTTCCGGCGGGGCTGCGTGCTCCTGCTTTTTTACCGGCGCCGCGCTGGCTGCCGGGGCTTGAACAGGCCCTGGAGAAGACGCGGGCGCAGAGGCTTGAGCGGGCGCGACTTCCAGCGCACTTTTCCGCGAGATTTCCCGCGCACTTTCCAATGTCCGCTGCAAGGCGTGGCGCAGAAGTATCAGTTGCAGGAATGACGATCCGCCTGAATATGGCGCACGGAACGGCGTTTTCCACTGGTGGACAACATGCCGTACCTGCTCCAGCGACTCACTTTCCGTCAAGCCGGCGTCGCGGCAATCGACGGTGGCAAAGCCCAGCCGTTCCAGTTCATTCACCGCTTCACGGATGGCATGCAGATCAAGATGCATGGCATGGAAAAAGGCGCGCCGGGCGAGAAAATTAAAACGCGTAAAAGCCACCAGCAAACCAGGCTGGAAATAGTCATCGCCCACGGCCAGCTTCAGTTCGCGCACCTCCTGCAGCGCGCCCGAATTCTGCAGCTCTTCCAGGCTGTTCGATTCATTGAGCTTGTGCAACTTGTCATCCAGGCTGGGCGACCAATCGGGAAAAGTCTCCGGGGCCTTGCCCATGGCGGGTTCAAGCACGCGGGCCACTTCACCGAGAGCGGTTTCCGCCAAGCCATGCGGCGCGCAATGGGCAAAGTACTGCACCAGAAGAAAATCAATCTTGTCCTTGTCCGCCTCGCTTTTCTGCTGCTTTTCCAGATGGCGGACGATCAGGTAGCGCAGGTTCTCTTCATTCTGCAGGCTGGTGCTTTGCAGCAACTGCCGCAACTGCCAGACCTGAACATGGGCGTCAATCTGCTCAAACCACTGCAGCACGCGTTCTCTTGCCTCAGCGTCCGGACGGTCCACCGCGTCTTCCAGTTCCGCGCACGGCGTCATGCCGAGTTCAAAGGTGCGGTCCAACTCCGCGTAAACGGCATAAAGCCGCCGCGCGACGCGCCAGAATTCCGCAACTCCACCAAGATTAAGCGTTGCTGTTGTCGTCATTTACGCCTTGATGATCCAGTTCGTCACGTCCTCAAGGAACCGCGCGGCAATGGCCATCTTGCCGTGGTGAAAACGCATGGCCACGATCTTTGCCGCGATGTCCAGCGACCCATCCGCGTTGCGTACGCGCACGGTGTCGTCAAAATCCAGCGGCAGGCCGGACGCAAACAAAACTTCCTGCGGCGTGCCAAATTCAATCGCCGTGTGTTCCGCCGGTGTCCCGGTAAAGGATTCTCCCTTGGTTACCTGAACAGGGATTTTTACCGGCACAGCTCCTGAAAAAAATTTTGCCAGTTCGCTCACACAATCTGTTCTTTCCACCAGTTTCGGCCCTTTAAAGACTGCTCTCCCCATGGCTTGGAACCACTCCCTCGAATCGACAAAACTTAGCTGAAACACTTAGAGCAAGACCCCGGCCAAACCGCGGGACTGACTAAGCTGTTGATTCGGAAGATGCAATTTGCTTCACAATGAAACATATGTCACGCAGTCGTCTCAGGATGAAACAACGTCTCAGCCGATTTGTCTCATGAAGCCGCGGACGCGCTCTTGCCCAACCCAATGTTGTATCGTTTGAGCTTCCGGTAGAGCGTGGCGCGGCTGATGCCCAGCATCTTTCTGGCGCGCGCTTTATCACCTTGCACCTGCTCAAAAACGCGCTGGATCGTGTCCCGCTCCAGCTCTTCCAGATCAGTATTTGAGCTGGCCGGTCTTTCCCGCGGAAACTCCAGGGTCGCGGTCCCCTCTGGCTGCTGCCGCACGGATGGAGGCAGATCGGGAACGTCAATCGTCTCCTGGCTGCCCAGGGCCACCGCGCGCTCAATGCAGTTTTCCAGCTCGCGGACGTTGCCGGGCCAGTCATATTGCAGCATGCACTTCATGGCCGCGGGCGAAAGGGTGATGGCTTTGTCGGGCGCAAAGCGGTCAAGAAAATAATGGACCAGCGGAGAAACGTCTGACCGTCTTTCCCGCAGCGGCGGCAGATGCAGCGTTACCACGTTCAGGCGAAAATACAGGTCCTTGCGGAACTTGCCTTCTTTTTGCGCCGCTTCCAAATCTCTATTGGTTGCGGCAATAACGCGCACATCCACTTTGATCTTCTGGTTGCTGCCTACCGGGCGCACTTCTTTTTCCTGCAGGACGCGCAGCAGCTTGGCCTGCAGTTCTTGTGAGAGCTCGCCGATCTCATCCAGAAAAATGGTGCCGCCGTGCGCGCTTTGAAATAGCCCATCCTTGGAACGGATAGCTCCGGTGAACGCGCCTTTTTCATAGCCGAACAATTCGCTTTCAATCAATGTGGGGACCAGCGAGCCGCAATCGACAGCAACGAAAGGCCGCTTGGAGAGCAGTCCACGGTAGTGTATGGCCCGCGCCACCAGTTCTTTACCGGTTCCGCTTTCACCGGTAATGAGCACAGGCGTCCGCGTGTCCTTAAGACGGGCGACCATGCGCAGCACGTCCTGGATTTTGTGCGACGAGCCGACGATGCCGCTCAACTCCATCTCCGTGCTCACGCGTTCGCGCAGGAACTGGTTCTCCGCCACCAGATTCACTTTTTCCGCCATGCGCTGCAGCAGCAACTTGAGTTCTTCTATGCGGAAAGGCTTAGTGATGTAGTCATATGCGCCCAGCTTCATTGCCTGCACGGCGGTTTCAATCGATGCGTGGCCGGTCATGATGGCAATCTCTGTTCTTGGCAGCAACTGCTTTACGCGCGGCAAAAATTCCAGTCCGGACATGTTGGGCATCATTAAATCAGCCAGGACAATGTCCGGCGAATCACTTTCCAGTTGGGCCAGCGCTGCCTCAGCGCTCTCAGCCTCCACGCAGGCAAATCCCACGGACGCGCCCACCGTCATGCAGAGTTTGCGGATGCTCTGGTGGTCGTCCACGATCATGAAGCGGACCTTGGCGTCGCTTGTCATTTGGCTTTGCCAAAGATCCTTTCCACGGTGTTGACCAGTTCCTGTACGCGGAATGGCTTTTCGATATACGGCACGCCGGTGCTTTCAAGCGCTTTCATTGTGTGCTCATTCACGGTGTCACCGGTAATGAAAAGCATGCGGTCTTTCAACTCCGGCCTGTGGGCGACGATCCAGGCATGGACGTCCGCGCCGCTGGCGCCGCCGGGTGTGCGCATGTCCGAGATCACGCCGCCAAAGCGGCCCGTCTCCAGCACGCGAATTCCTTCGGCCGCCGAGTTGGCCGTGCGGCAGGCATAGCCGCTCCGTTCCAGCGCCGTGCGGATGAAATCCATCACCGACCGCTCATCTTCAATCAACAAAAGCGGCAGGCTCGCAACGGCTGCGCCGGCGTTCATTGTTTCGCTCCCACCGCGGCCACCACCAGCTTCAAGTCAGTCCGGGTGCGGACAGGTAAACGCACACTGAAAGTTGCTCCCTGCGTTTCCTGATTATTGGCGCAGAGAATTTCGCCTTCATGCTCGCGCACAATGCCGTAGCAGATGCTCAGGCCCAGGCCAGTTCCCTGCCCTACTTCCTTCGTCGTAAAGAATGGATCAAAGATGCGCTCCGGGTGCTGGATGCCTTCACCGTTGTCACGGAACAGGACCTCGACCCAGCCGCTGTCCTGCATGGTTTCAATTTCGATCAGGCCGGGACGTCCGGCGGACTGCACCGCATCATACGCGTTGTTGAGGATATTGAGAAAAACCTGCTGCAACTGGTGCGAATCGCCAATCAACTCTGGCAGACGGTCATCGAATTTCTCCACGATCTGCACGCCGTGGTTGGCAAAATCATAGGAACGCAGCGCGATGGTCTTGCGCAGAATGCTATTGATCTGCAAAGGCTGGCGCTGGGGAGGACGCTGCCGGGCGAAGCTCAAAAGGTTCTGCACGATCTCTTTCGTTCGCTGCGCCTCTTCCAGAATTACCTGCAGGTCTTTGCGCGCACTGCCCGGCACTTCAGGGTTCTCCATGAGCAAATCAGAAAATCCCATGATCGCCGTGAGAGGATTGTTCACTTCATGCGCCACGCCAGAAACAAGCTGGCCGACGGCAGCCATTTTTTCCGTGTGCATCAGCTTGGCCTGGATCATTGAGGTGTCAGTGATGTCCGTCATGAGGACCACGACGCTGCTGACTTCGCCGCGGTCGTCGCGCATGGGACTCAGATTCACGGAAAATTTGCCCTGGGTGCCGTTGCCGCGCGTAATCATCAACTCAAGATTGTCGGATTGCAGGCCGTGCAGGCTGGCGTCAAAGGCTTCAGCAAATGCTTTCTTGTGCGAGAGAGAGATAATCCGGTCCAGCCGGTGCCCCACCAGTTCATTCTGTTCAAAACCGCCGCCTTCATAAACGCGCTGGTTGGCATAGCTGATTAAACCGGCGGTATCGGCCACCATGATCATTGTCTGCGTGTTGTTGAGGATCTTGCTGGTAAAGTCGCGTTCGCGCTGCAGTTGCGCCTGGAAGTTTTTGACCTCTGTAATGTCAAGAAACACGCCGCGATACTGCATGATCTTGCCCTGGCCGTCTTTTACGACAAAGGCGTTTTCCAGCGCGTGGATCATGGTGCTGTCACGCCGGCTGAGCGTGACTTCAAAGTTGCGGATAGCGCCGCGTTGGGCCAACTGGCGGGTGATTTCGTCGCGCTGTTCGGCGGAGACATAGACCTGCGTCTGCAGATCGAGCTTCAGGACTTCCTCGCGCGTCTGGTAACCCAGCATGCGCACCAACGCGTCATTCACTTCAATGAAATGGCCTTCCGGGGAGGCAAAGAAGACGCCTTCCTGGACGTTGTCAAACAGCTCGCGATAGCGCTGCTCGGCTTCGCGACGGTCGGTAATGTCCTTTAATACATGGACGGTTTGCAGGCCCTCATCGAGCGCGCCATGGATGCGCGAACTGGAAACCAGATACGTGCGCTCCAGTACAGGGTGCAGATATTCGTCCGACTCGTTTTCACCCCGGCAAAAAGGGCACGGCTGGGGAGAGTCAGAGGCGATCGAAACCAGCGCGCGCATGCTCAGGCCAATCAACTCCGCGGGGCGCACGCCGATGAACTCAGCCAATGAGCGGTTCACGCGCAGCACCTCATACTGCTCATCGTGGACGACGATAAAATCGGAGATGGAATCGAATATCTCCGCCCACTGGCGGCTGGACTGCGTGATTCGGGTGAAGAGGCGTGAATTTTCCAGCGCCACCGAAGCATGGACGATCAACGCCTGCAGCAGGTTCAGATCATTGGGCATCAACTCGCGGCTGATATCAGCCAGCGCAAGAATGCCGAGAAGATCAGCTTCCGTGCCTTCCAGCCGCACCAATGTAAGGTTCTGCCAGCCGCAGGTTGCAGCCAGCTCCGGGCCAAGCATCTGCACGCCGCTGCCGGTAATCTTCAGGTCAGGATGGCGTTCAGCATATTCAGAAAATGCGGCGTTGAGCTTGCGCTGTAATTCGCGTTCTGGCCTGAGACCGCAGAAACCAACGCTCTCAACTTTATTGCCCTGGGCCAGCGCCAGGATGGCGGATTTTGCGCCGATCATGCTGGCCACGCGCTCAGTGAAATTCTTTACAAAATCCGGCAGCCGCAGGGCCGAGCCCAGGTCCAGCGCCATCTCCATCAGATCTTCAGTCCGCTTGCGGTGCTGGTCAGAGAGTTGAAGATTGTCGGCTGACTCCAATGCCACGGTGATCTCAGCGCCCAGGACGCGGGCGCGGCGAACGTCTTCTGACGATATGCGCGCCTTGTTCTTTTTGTCTGCCAGGCCCAGCAAACCGAGCGGACGGCCATCGGCGGTCATCAACGGTATGCCCAGATATTGCTTTACGTCCGGCTCCCAGCGCAGCAACTGTGCTTTCTCCGGCGAAGCAAGCTGAGTCATGTCCTCACAGATGTGCGGCGTGCGGGTTTCAAGGGCACGGCGGGCAAGAGAGTAGACGTCAAAATCCAACCGGCCCGGCGTTCCTCTGTTTGCGCCCCAGCGTATGCGGCAACCGCCTGAATCCACGAGCGCTACAAACGCACGGTCAAAACCGAGAAAATCAGCCGCACGGACGATGAATCGGGGAAGGAAAATCTCCAACTGCGCCGTTGCCCCAAGTTCCGCGGAGATATCTAAAAGCTGGCCGAGTTCATGCTTTTGGGTTGAGCAAAGCCGCGTCAGCTCGGAGTTGTCCAAGGACAGGCGGGCGATGTTACCCAACACGCCGAAAGCGGAAATTTCAGCGAGAGAGAAAGCGCTGTCACGAACGATGAAAAGAACGGCAGCGGTTTCCGTAGTCACAATGGGCAACGCCAGTCCGTGATAGACGGCCTCGCCCTGTTGCGCGCGGAAAGAGAAACGGAAGTCGAGCAGGCGTTTTTGCTCGATGGCCTGAGTGGCAAAGGAGCGCGCATGTTCCAGCAGCGCCCTGGCGCCCGCGGGTTCGTCCACGTCTGTGCAGACAGCTTCCGGAAGATAAGTCTCGCCCTGGCGCACCATCATCCCGGCCACCGCAGCCTGAAAAATTTCCTGTGCAGACTCGGCGATGTGTTGCCGCAAGGCCGCTGCATCGCCGCTGAGAGATGGCAGCTTTCCACACGCCGCAAGCACATCTTCCACGCTGCCCAAGGGCCGGGTTGGCAGCTTGGAGCGGATTGGCGGGGCTTTTCTTGTCTGTCTCATCTGTCTCAGCTTGTTTTCCAACGTGGAAAGCCTGAAGTTACTCTGGAATCTCATTTTGAGTCAATAAGGAATTGATCTGCCAGAATCACAGGGACAACGCCCATATCGGCCGTTAGATATCGGGAAATCAATGTCTCACACTGAGAAATAAAGCTGATTCCTGAGGGGCCTTTGAGACGCGCCCGCAGAATCGCCGGGCAGAAGCCAGACGCAACCACCCCGAATACAACATTCAAACTATTGATTCTTATGGCTTTTGTACTGGCGGATGTGCCGAAGGTGCTAATCCCAGGCGTTGGTGGCCATGGCATTGCTTTTATTTACGAGCTTTCATTCCCTGCGCAGGGAAGCGTTTGTCTTTGCCCGAAATTGGAAACGTAAAGACGGCTTTCGATGGGTAGGACCTTGGCAGGGAACAGGATTCCTGGGGAATGTAGCAGTTCGACATACAAAGAGAACACGCGGCCGCCACAGAGCGGCGCGTAGAGGTTCGAAACATGCGTATCAGCAAAAGCATTGGCGGCAAGCTCTATACGGGCTTTGGCCTGATCATGGTCATCGTGGTCTTAGCGTTCATCGTGAACTGGCTGGCAGTCCGGCATGAACAGACGACGCGGGCGCTCTACAAGAAGTCCATCACGATGGTGGAAAACCTCTCCAAGCTGGACCGGGCGAGGAACCAGAACCGTCTCTTTCTGCGAAATTTTCTCCTCAATGGCGACCGGCGGGAAGCTGATGCGCTGGCCCGGGGCGAAAACGATGTAGAGAGCATGATCGCCGAGATCAAGGAAACGGCGACCTCCCTGGGTGAGACCACGCGCGCGCGGCAACTGCTGGACCAACTGGCTGACTCCGAACGGGAATGGGCCAGGGTCTTTGCCGCGCCGCTGATGGAAAAACGCCGCCAGGTGGATACCGGCAGCGCAACCGTGGCGGAGTTGCAAATCGCCTACCTGCAGGCCACGCCCACGCCGGAACAAAAACAACGGGAAGAGCAGCCCATGCTGCAACTGGCGGCCCTGACCAAGGAAGCCAACGCCGAGGCCGAATCTTCTGACAGCGCGGCCGCGCTCTCCATCACACTGGTGACGCTGGGTGGATTGGGACTGGTACTGCTTGCCGGCGGCAGCATTGCGTGGCGGGTTGCGAAATCGATTACCGCGCCGCTTTCCCAGTTGATCTCCGTGGCGGGACAGATTGGCAACAATGGAGACCTGGAACAGAAGGTGGAAATCTCCGGCGAAGACGAAGTAGCGCAGTTGGCCCGCACCTTCAACAACATGGTGCTATACCTGCGTGAGATGGCGGGAATTTCCGAGTCGATTGCCGGCGGCGATCTCTCGGTGGAAATCAATCCGCGTTCCTCGCGCGACACGCTGGGCAAGGCCTTCCGCGAGATGACGCTGGGGCTGCGCAACATGGTCAAAAATGTCCGCGACAGCGCGGCGCAAGTGGCCAGCGGCTCCAACCAGGTGGCTTCGGCTTCTGACGAATCGGCCAAGATCAGCGTGCAGGCGGCTTCCGCGATTGATGAAGTCACCAGCACCATGCATGAGATGAGCATCAACGTGCAGAACATGGTCAAGAGCACGCAGATGCAGGCTTCCAATGTGAGCGAAACTTCCGCCTCCATCGACGAGATGGTGGCATCGATACAGCGCGTGGCGGACACGGCCAAGGTGTTGCTGGATATTTCGCAGCGTTCGCGCGATGAAGTTCACAATGGCATCAGCACGATGGAAAAGGCGACGGATGGATTGAGCCGCATCAACGCCTCCATCGGTTCTTCTGCGGAAATCATTTCCGCGCTGGGACAGCGCGCGGACGATATCGGCAAGATCATTGAGGTAATTGACGACCTGGCCGAGCAGACTAACCTGCTGGCATTGAACGCCGCTATTGAAGCTGCGCGCGCTGGCGAACACGGCCTGGGATTTGCCGTGGTGGCCGACGAAGTGCGCAAGCTGGCGGAAAAGTCAGCGCAGTCCACTCGAGAGATTTCCGAACTGATCCAGAGCATCCAGAAAGAAGCGCGCAAGGCCGTGGACAACATGGAGAAGTCAACCAGCATCGTGAATGAAGGCATCTCGCTGGGTGGCGACCTGAGCGGCGCGCTGAAGAAAATCTCCAGCGTGGTTTCAGAGGTCTACAAGTTCGCGCAGGAGATCGGCGCGGCCACCAACGAACAGTCACATGGCTCATCACAGATCGCCAAAGCAACTACGCGGCTGAACGAAATCACGCATGAGATCAACTCATCCGTGGAAGAGCAGGCTTCGGGCGCGCAGGCGGTGGTCAGGGCCATGGAAAAGATGCGCGAGTTGGTGCAGCGATCTTCCTCCGGATCAACCGAACTGGCGGCTTCAGCCGAGCAGATGTCCAAGATGTCCCGCTCCATGCTGGAAGCGATGGACCGGTTTGTCCTGGAAAACATGATGGCGGCACGCGAGGTGCGCGGCACGCAGCGGCGTGAAGAACAACAGGGCCGCGGGGCCACGGCGCAATACGCGACAGCGGGCGCGCAATACAACTAAGGCGGAAGGAGACCACTTGGCCAAGGAACTTCACATTGTCGGCTTCCGCGTGGGACGCGAGGTGTTTGGCGTGCCGATTTCGCTCGTCCATGAGATCGTGCGCGTACCGGAGATCACTTCAGTCCCGGACTCGCCCGGGTGCGTCCAGGGGGTGATTAACCTGCGGGGCAAGATTGTCTCCGTGGTGGACCTGCGGCGGCGCTTCGGAGAGAAAGACATCAAGCCCACAAAAAAGAACCGCATTCTGGTCTCAGAAGTACATGGCAAGATGGTGGGACTGATCGTGGACAGCGCTTCAGAAGTGTTGAAGATCCCGGAGAGCGATGTAGAGCTGCCGCCGGTGTTTGAGCAGGGCGAACTGAACTATGTGACCGGGGTTGGCAAGCTGAATGGCAGGCTCATCATATTGATTGACCTG
>DATBCN010000102.1:0-3175 GCA_036270475.1 Candidatus Angelobacter sp.
TTATCAAGTGCGATCAAGGCCGAATGATGAATGCTTACTTGGGATTGGTATTTGCGGATTCATAGACCTTCACAAAGTTTTCCACGCTCTCAACGTAACAGTCCGCCCAATCCACCACGTAACGGCGCTCCAGGACCAGCGTTTTCGCGTCCTGGAGCGACCATCCGAGCACGCGCAGGATGGCCAGCGTCATCATGGGCGCGCGATGCACCCCGGCGGCGCAGTGTACGTAGACCTTGCTCCTGGGATCGTCCAGGGCTTCCAGGGCAAAATCAACGCCTGCCTGGAAAAGCTGCGGCGGCTTGGGCAGGAAGTCGTCGTCCGTAGGATTAAAGAGGACCTTCACCTGGGGATATGGCTCGGCCAAAGGGCGGTCGTCAAACTCAACCTGCATATCGATGATGTGCGTGACGCCGTGCCGCACCAACTCTGCCATGTTTTCGTCGTTCCAGATTCCACCGCCAACCGCGATCCGGTCAGTCACCCACGTCATGTCCATGCACTATGTTAGCATCCGTGAACGCTTGCCCCATGAGTACAACAAGGGACGCGCCTTGCGGATAAGACCTCGCTCATCTCAAGATCAGCGTTTATTCATGGCGTAATGCTTGTGTGGGATTCACTCGCGCGGCACGAGCAGCGGGAATATACCCGGCCACCAGCGCTACCACAGTCAAAATGCCCACTGCGCTCATCACAGCCCAGGGATCAAGCGCGCCCAGGCCGAAGAGCTTCGACTTCATCATCTGCACTCCAAGCGCGGTCAGGACCACGCCGGCCACCACGCCGATCACGATCATCACGCCGGTTTCGCGCAGAATCATCTGGACTACGCGGCCCTTGCCGGCTCCCAGCGCCATGCGTATTCCAATTTCATTAGTGCGCCTGGCTACGCCATAAGAAAGCACGCCGTAAAGTCCCGTGGCGGCCAGCAGTAAAGCGACAATGCCAAAAATGGAACACAGGCGGGCAATCATGCGGGGCTGCGCATTCGTCCTGTCCACGGCCAACACTGCGGAACGCGCTCCCTCCACGGGCAGGTCTTCGTTGACGGAAAGAATCGTCTTGCGGACGGAAGCAATCATTTGTTCCGGATCGCCGGCGGTTCGGATTTCAAAAAAAGCCCACTCGTTCGGCCCTCCCATGCCCTGGTCGCCGGGAATATAAAAGCGCGGCGGAACATCATCCCGCAGGGTATGGTCGCGTGCGTTTTTCGCCACGCCTATCACCTCCATCACGTTATTCTGCCCGCCAAATTTTTCCGTGATGTGGTGTCCAATAGGATTGCGCCCGGCAAAAAAACGTTTGGCAAATGCTTCATTAATAACGCAGACGTGAGGTGAACTGATGTTGTCCTGCTGGCTGATCTCGCGGCCCATCATCAAGGGAATGCCTACAGTGGAGAAATACTGCGGACCCACCATGTCAAAGCGGGAAAGCTTTTCATTGTCTTTTGTCGGCTTAAATCCCTCAACGTCAACTTCATCCACCGATTCCGAACCGTTGAAGAGGCCATTATCAGAATATGTAGCTCCCCGCACTCCGGGCAGAGCGCGCAGACGATCTGTAAGATCGCGCCACAGGTTGGAAAGGCGCGCGTCTTTATAGCCTGCCGTCACGCCATCGGCGTTCACCACCAGAAGATGTTCTCTGGGATAGCCCAGGTCCACGGACTGAAGGTTCCACAGCGTTCGCAGGAACAGTCCCGCGCCCGCAAGCAGCAGCAATGACAGCGCTACCTGAACGATCACCAGGCCTTTGGCAAGGTTCAATTTGCTTCCTGAAGCCGTGGTGCGTCCGCTGTCACGCAGACTGTCATTCAGGTTTACGCGTGTCCCGCGCAGAGCTGGGATAAGTCCAAACAGAATGCCTGTAACCACGGTTACGCCAATGGTAAACGCCAGCACACGCCAATCAAGCGTTGGAGCCAACGCAAAGCCATCTCTCCGCTCAGAAAGTAAAGCTACCAGAGCCCGCGACGCTCCCCATGCCAGCAGCAATCCGGCGGAGCCACCCAACAGGGAAAGCAGCAGGCTCTCCGTGAAGAACTGGCGCATCAGCCGCAGGCGCGACGCTCCAATGGAAAGCCGGACGCCCACTTCCTTGGTGCGCGCCGTGGCCCGGGCTAAAAGCAAGTTGGCCACGTTGATGCACGCGATCAGCAACACCACCATGGAGGCCCACAGCAAAACCTTCAATTGCTGCGCAAAATCTTCTCGTCCGCCAAAAACGCCGGTACGCGCATCGTGCAGCTTAATGTGCTGGTCCATCGCCTGTTTGCGGGTTTCAGCGTCCAGCGTGGTGGGATAGCCGCTTTCAAGGATGCCATGGAACAGGACTTCGATCTCAGTCTGCGCCCGGGCCTGCGTCACTCCCGGTTTTAGCCGCCCAAAGGCGTGGAGCCACTCTACCTTGTCGATGTGCTTGCTCAAGTCCTCATGCAGCCAGTCACGCCCGGGCATTACGGCGGGCTGCATCATCATTGGCATCCAGAAATCTGGCTCATTGCCAACGCTCTCTCCGGTAAAGCCCGGGGCCGCCACGCCAATCACAGTGAGGGTTGTGTTCACTACTTTGATTGGCGTTCCCAGCACGGAAACGTTGCCCCCAAAGCGCTTCTGCCAATAGTCGTAACTGATGACGGCATACGGGTCATCTCCCGGACTTTTGCCGTCAGCACGGGTAAAGAAGCGCCCAATCGCCGGATCAACGCCGAGCACGGAGAAGTATTCTTCTGACACCAATCGCCCACGTGCGTCTTCCTGTTCGCCTCCGCCAATGCGAACATGCAGCCGGCCGATTTGCGCCTGCGCCGCGCACAGGCCGTCAAGAGTGGTAGCGTGATCGCGCAGCTCGGCAAATTCCACGAAAGTCAGCATGCCCCGGTCTCCGCTACTCATGCCATCAGAAACACCGGACACATTCGGGTTGGTGAGCATCACCAGCCCCTGTGGGTCGCGGACAGGCAGAGACTTGAGCAGCGCCGCGTTCAGCACGCTGAAAATAGCAGTGTTGGCGCCGATGCCAATCGCCAATGAGGCCACGGCGACCGCGGTGAAAACCGGGTTGCGGGCAAACTGTCGCGCGGCGTAACGCAGGTCTTTGAGCAAGTCTTCAGTCCATGACGCGATAGGCATGTCTTTTTCTCCGGGCAGGTATTTCGGGCACAGTCCTG
>DATBCN010000103.1:0-10862 GCA_036270475.1 Candidatus Angelobacter sp.
GCCCGAGACCACGGAAAAGACCTCGCACGGCGCGCCGACATTCTTTGTCCGCAAGCGCGTCTACTGCATGTTTGCCAACAACCATCACAATGACGGACACATCGCCGTCTGGGCGGCAGCGGAACCGGGATTGCAGGCGACGTTGCTCAAGACCTCGCCGGAGAAATATTTCTATCCGCCGTATGTAGGCAAGGGCGGATGGATCGGGATTGAACTGGCCCGCGTGAGCGACGACGAACTAGGCGAGCATCTGACGGAAGCATGGAAGATGATTGAGGCGAAACAGAAGAGGCCGAAGGGGAGAGTTGGGAGGCGGCGGTGATCGGGCAAACTGACAACGCCACACGCAGAGCTTAGATTGTGTGCTCCTCTAAAGCCGCTACAGCCGCCTCACGGGTAACTCCGGGGAAAATCTTCCAGAAACTCGCTTAACGTATGGCCGTGCTCCAGGTAATCGGTAAGGGACTTGTATGGCACCCGGGTCCCGCGAAATACAGGTTCCCCGCTGAGAATCCATGGATTTACGGACGATTGTTGGCTGCGCCATGAGCTGATTTTACGGCAAAGTATCCCCCTGACGACGGCGTTCTGTATCTCAGTTTGATAGAAAATGTTTCATGTCTTTCTGATCGCCGCGCGCGGTCCCGGCGAAGCCGGAGCGAGTGCAGGTCTGGTTGGCGGCAGCGAAACAGGACGGCGCCTGGGTAGAAACCGTGGAGCACAGCCGCCCCGGCTGTGAGCCTATTTCGTTCTACCTGCGTCTCTCTGGTTCTTGCTATATACTTGCCGCCCCATAATCGCGCAGGAGATGATCTCGTGATGCTATCCATGACTCGCTACCGGGTCTTCGCCGCTTTCTGTTTTTTGTTGATGGTTTCGCTGGGCGTCGCGCAAACAACTCCCGGCAACCCAGCTCCGCCAGTGAAAAGCAATCAGCCGCTGCTGCCAGTGGTCGTCGACCAAAACGAATTCCGGACCACCACGACGCAAAGCGAGCTTGACCGGCCTATCACGGTGGCCGTCAAGGGATTGAAGGAGTGGCTGGCGAACAACCCGGACAGGCATCCCAGAGACCTGCGGCTTTATCTGGCGGGCCATAAGCTCACGCAGGCCAGCCCGACGCTGACCTCCGTTGAGCAGGAATACCTCAGCTTTCATCTGGAAATTCAACCCGGCGATCGCGATTCCTGGGTGGATATTCTGTATGAAGCGCGTAACGAATCGGACCACAAGCTGCCTTTGAGCATTGGCTGGAAAGACAATACGCAGGTGTTTAACTCCAATGTGGAGCTTACGCTGATGGTATATCCGCGCTACACTCCTTATATTCTTGGATTGCTGGTGCTGCTTCTGGTGGCCACTTTGCTGCTGAGTGTACGCACCAACCTGCTTCGCGACGGCACCGACCAGCCGCTTGCTCCCGCCCGGCTGCCCTACAACTTGGGAAGAGTGCAAATGGCATTTTGGTTTTACCTTACAATCACAGCCTATCTTTACGTGTGGCTCATTACCGGCGAGTACGATACCGTAACGAGTTCCGTGCTGGTGTTGATCGGAATCAGCGCCGGTACCGGCGTGGCCGCTCTTTTGGTGGACAAACAAAAGGTCCAGGAGGTCATCACACAGCGGATCAGTCTGGACACGCAGCTAACCGCGCTGCAGGCGCGCATCGTCGAGTTAAGCGCAGCCGCCCCCCAGCCGGGCTCGTCGCTGGACCAGGAATTGCAGCAAAAGAAAAACGGCTTGCTCGAAGTGCAGGCCCAACTGGCGCATGCTCTCGTGCTGCCGCCTCCGGCAGTCTCCAAAGGCTTCCTGAAAGATATTTTGAGCGATGGCGAAGGAGTCGCCTTTCACCGTTTCCAGATGGTCGTATGGACGCTCGTCTTCGGCCTGGTCTTCGCTCGCAGCGTCTATCGCGACCTGGCCATGCCAAACTTCGATGCGTCCCTGCTCGGACTGATGGGTCTCAGTTCGGGGACGTACATCGGCTTCAAGTTTCCCGAGAAATCCAAGTAGTGGGATGCTTCCCGCCCTTGACTTTGGGTTGGCCTGCGTGAATATTGGTTTGCCGGTTTGCTTTTCTTCCAATGGAGTAGGCTTGAGCCACTGAGGTGATCCCATCAAGGTACACCATCTCTGAACCTTGCTCTATTGTTGAGCCCCTCCCTTTGCCAACACCAGGAGAAAGTTTGGGCACCCCGGCGTACCCACACTCTGCTGTCATCCTGAGCGGCACGGAGCGACGAAGGAGCGACGTAAAGTCGAAGGACCCCGGGAATGCATCCTCTGCCATGCTGATGCAAGTCGTTCTCTCCAAACTGTGGTTCGATTTCGCGGCAAAGAGTGGGAGAGGATGACTCACCGACCTTCACCTATCCGGTTTCTGCAGGTTCTATTTTCAAGGGTGAAGAAGAACCAGTAAAGATCCAACGGGTTCAGCTGGGGCACAAACGGGCGTGGAAGGTATAAAAAAACAAATCAGATAACGGGTGGGCTATATACCCGAAGTGAAGTTAGAGTTGCCGCGGAACTTGGTCATAGTATTGAAGCAATAAATCAGATCTTCAATCATTGGTTCGCTTAGAACCGACACTCTAGGATTGAGCGATGGAAAGAAGCTCCCCATTCCGGTAGGAGAAGTATCTTCTTCGTTGCCGTAGTAGAACCCAAAAACTGTGACGAAAACCGCGCTCTCGGCGGAAGGTTCGGTTGAGCTTTGCCATCATCTTCCAACGTCATGAAGGTCAGCCCTTTGGCTGTTCCAGGATGTTGCCGCGTTAACAACAGCGCCAGCGACGGTCGCTTTCCCGCCATCCCTGTAACTTTTAGCTCAGTTGACTGCCATTGGCGCAAAGGCTGCTTCGAAACGTTCCGCGATGTTGTCATCCTCATACGCGATTCGGGCATGCGGAATGAACGGAGCTTTACTACGTAGGGATCGAGAACATAACCTGGTAAGTGACTGAAAAGATGGCGCGCCCTGAGAGATTCGAACTCCCGGCCTTCTGATTCGTAGTCAGACGCTCTATCCAGCTGAGCTAAGGGCGCACAATGTGCGGATCAGACTTCTATTATTCTAACAAAAACCACCAACCCCTGTCCTGCTGCGGAGCAGCGGTGCGGGGCAGGGCCCATGGGAAGGGGTGGTTGAAATTCAAATTTGCAATTTGCAGCCAAGACTTTACAATCGGCGGGATGCTCACAAGCTGGCACACGGTCCTGGAGATTGCGTTGCGCACCACGGCGGTCTATGCCCTGGTGCTGATTGGGATTCGCCTCACGGGCAAACGCGAAGTGGGCCAGATGACGCCGTTTGACCTTACCCTTCTGCTCCTGCTCAGCAATTCTGTGCAAAATGCAATGACCGGCCCAGACACCTCCGTCATGGGCGGCGCAACGGCGGCTTTGGTGTTGCTCTCACTCAATTTTCTGCTGGCGGAAGTTTCAGGGGTGAACCGCCGTTTCCGCAAAATGATCCAGGGATCACCGACTCTTTTAATCCACAATGGCCAGTGCATTACTGCTCACATGGCAAAAGAACATATCTCCATGGATGAACTTAACCGCTCCCTGCGCGAGCACGGTGTGGCCTGCGCTAGTGACGCGGCACTGGCGGTACTGGAAGTAGATGGGTCCATCAGTGTGCTGAAATATGATGATGTCCCAGACCAAGCACGTCCGCAAAAACGGCTCAAGTTTCTTCATCGGAATTGAATCGGCAAAAAGCAAAGCTTAATTAGTGTTCGTCAAACCCGCCTACCCATCGGCCCTGAAATTTATGAATTGAGATGAAACCATGAACATAGAAGAGCTTAAAGAAGGCACTGAACATGCCCAGCACAGCGGAGAAAAGGGTGTAGGGCTGACCATGGCGATCGTGGCCGTACTGCTGGCCATGGCGACTTTGCTGGGTCATCGCGCCCATACTGAAGAAGGCCTTTTGCAGGGCAAAATTGTGGACGAATGGAATTTTTATCAGGCAAAACACAGCCGCGCACATGAGTATGGCGCGATTGCCGAAGTTGCTGCGCTGCTCCCCAATGGGAAAGATCTTGCCCTTAAGGACTATAAGAAATCGCTGGACGAAGAATGCGGCACGCCTCCGGAACACGGATGCAGCAGCCCAGCAGGCAACTCGGCGATCCTGCGGCCTTTTTTGACGCCGAGCCCGGCCACGGAAAGCGGCAAGGAACATCAAGGGGAGCAGGGCGCCGCAGCAAAAGAGGATGCCCCGAAAGAGCATAGTGCAGAAAAACCTGGCGCAGGCGAAAAGACTGAAAACAAATCCGCCCACAAGGCCGGCGCAGTGAATATCCAGGAAAACGCAAGAGAGATGGAACATGAAAGAGAATTGGTGGAACGCCGCGCCAATTATTATGATGGCGCTGAGTTGTTCCTGGAAATCTCCATCGTTCTGTGTTCCATCGCACTCCTGGCGGAGATGAAGCTCTTTTGGAAATTCTCATTCATTACCACTGCCATTGGGCTTGGCGTGGCTGTCTGGGGATTTCTGCTCCACTGATATTTTTTACGCCACTACGAATGCCTGGGACGCGCAAAATCTATCTGGCTACATCCAACGCAGGCAAGGTGCGCGAGTTCCAGGAGGCCGCAAGCGCCCTGGCGATTGCTCTGGATTCCCTGCCCGGCCTCGCCGGCTTGCCACCGCCGATTGAGAACGGCGCAACGTTCGCGGAAAACGCCAGAATCAAGGCTGAATATTACAGCCGGTTTGCTCAGGGAGAAATCGTATTGGCGGAAGACTCGGGTCTTGCCGTTGACGCACTACATGGCGCTCCGGGTGTTTATTCCGCCCGTTATGCCGCGGTTCTGCAGTCAGGCGTGGCGTCTCATGAAAATTCCAATGATGCCGCCAACAATCTGGCGCTGGCAACTCAACTCAAACGCTTACAGGGCGAGAGATTCGCAGGAAAGTATGTTTGCGTCATTGCTTTGGCGCGCGACGGCCAAACCCTGGCCACTTTTACAGGCGAAGCTCACGGTGAACTGCTGACAAAGCCGCGCGGCTCAGGGGGCTTCGGGTACGATCCTTATTTCTACTTCCCTGCCCTGGGCAAAACGTTTGCCGAACTGCCATTGGAGCAAAAGCGCCAGCATAGCCATCGCGGCAAGGCAATACGCCAGATGCTGGATTGGTATGCGCAACCGCAGAAATAAGCTCGCGGCAATATTGGCTTGCGATCATTGGTTTGCGATGGAAGACCGTCGGAGTCCGGCACAAAGCATTCAACGGTCATCTGACCATGTCAGTGGCTTCCTTCCTGACCTTCTTTGGATCTGCCTGCCACTGTGTCCCATCTTTAAACTGTAGTTCCGCGATATAAAACATAATTCCGGTAGGATGTTTCGCCAGGTCAGCTTTCACGGAGGCTCCCTGCCCGGTAATGTCGAACTCTGAACCTGAATCCACGCTCTCTGGCACCGCCACTGCGTCGCCCTTGGTCATCCTTACGTCGTCTTTCTTAATGGCGGCCCAGCCCAGGCGGTAACTCTGGATTTTCTGATGGCTCTTATTTTGCAAGTGCGCGTCCAGCAGCGTGTTGTCCGCCCCAAATGAGGCCTGAACAATGTGAACAGGATCGTCCGCCTGTCGCGCAAAAAGCATCAGGGTTTCCTGGCTGTTGTTTTGAGATGGAGTTGGCGAGAGCCCAACCAGTGGGGATTGCGCCGCCAGAACGGCTAAACAAAAGATGCAGGCCAATAGTCTCTTCACCGCGCTTACCTCTCTCAGCCGCCCAGGAGATGCAGATGCTGGCCGCATAGACCGCGCCAGCCCGCTTCCGTGGGCTTTTCTTGTACCGCGCATCCTTACATCCCGGCAGGAATTTCTCAAGAGGAAACTTACGGCTGCGGTTGGCGAATGGTGCAAATTTAGACGTTGCGCTCCTGTGTAAATCCAAGTAAATTCAAGGTTCTCTCATGGCGAAACGGCCCTCACAAGCGGCTGCCCGGTCAGCAAATGGGACTTCTGACAAGTACCAGCGCATCCTGGATGCAGCCATCGAAGTCATTGCCGAGCATGGATTTTTCCACTCCCGCGTGGCGGAGATCGCTGACCGTGCCGGAGTGGCTGACGGCACCATCTACCTTTATTTCAAGAACAAAGACGAACTGCTGATGGCGGCCATTGATTCGGCTTTTCATCGGTTTATCCAGCGGGCGCGCAGTTCACTGGACCAGGTCCAGGACCCACGGGAAAAGCTGCGCCGCATGGCGTTTCTCCACCTGGAAGCGCTGGGTTCAAACCGCAGTCTGGCCATCGTGTTCCAGACCGAGCTGCGCCATAGCGCCAAATTTCTGGGCCAGTTTTCCCATAACCTGCTGGTGGAATATTTTGACGTGATTAAAGGCGTCTTGCGCGAAGGCCAGGAAGCCGGCGTGTTCCGGGCCGATATATCCATCACCATCGCCGCCCATTGCTTCTTCGGCGCTGTGGATGAGATAGTAACTACGTGGATCCTTTCAGATCGCGACCGTGATCACGACTATCACCTCTCCAGCCTGACCGATTCAATCGTGGCCATTGTCCTTAAAGGGGTAGAAACGGGCTCTTAACGTATGGAAACCAGGACCCTGGTTGACATTTTTTTTGCTTCAATCGAGCATGACGTGCAGCGCCACGTCATGTTCAAACAAGGCGCGGACTGGCGCATCATCTCCTCTCGCCAGCTCTATGGATATGTCGTAAAACTTGCTCACACCCTGAAACAATGGGGCATCCAGAAAGGCGACCGCGTTGCGATTCTGGCGGAAAACCGTCCGGAGTGGATGATTGCCGACTTTGCCTGCATGAACACCGGCATCGTGGATGTACCAATCTATGCCACGCTGACCGCAGACCAGACGCTTTATCTTCTGCAAAACTCCCGCGCCCGCGTCATCTTTGTTTCCACTCTGGAACAGTTGCGCAAGGTGCAGTCCATCCAGGCAAAAACCTCGCTGGAGAAGATCGTGGTAATGGACGACCTGGCTGAAGTGAACGTGATTCCCATGTGGTCGGTCATCAGCGGGGCGTCCACTGAGCGTGATCCCGAATTTGACGAACAGGCGCACCAGATAAAACCTGAAGACCTGGCCACGCTGATCTACACTTCCGGGACGACGGGCAATTCCAAAGGTGTAATGCTCAGCCATGGCAACTTGACGTCATGCGCCATCATGGCCAGCAAGCAGGCTGAGTGGGACCCCAGCGACGTCTATCTGTCCTTTCTTCCTTTATCGCATGTGACGGCGCGGCATGTGGACTATGTTTGCTACCTGGATGGCGTAACCATCGTCTACTGCGCCAACTTTGATCTGCTCGGGCAGATGCTCCAAGAAGCCAAGCCGACCATTATTGTGGCTGTCCCGCGGGTCTATGAAAAAGTCCGGCAGGAAGCCGAGCGTCGCGCCGGCCATGGCCTGAAACGGAAAATCTTTGACTGGGCGCTGCATGTGGGCGAAAAACACACGCAGGAGATCGCCGGCGGCGTAACGCCCAGGAGCATCTCGTGGAAGCTGGCCAATCAGCTCGTTTTTTCCCGGATCAATCAAGGTTTCGGTGGCCGAAGCCGAGCATATTTTTCTGGCGGCGCTCCGCTGGGAAAGGACATGGCTGACTGGTTTTGCGCCATGGGAATCCCCATTATGGAAGGCTATGGCCTTACGGAAACCTCGCCCACGCTCTCAGTAAACCGGCGCGGGGCCTTCAAGATAGGGTCTGTCGGCAAAGTCAACGAGGGTGTGCAACTCAAAATTGCCGAGGATGGCGAGATCCTTGTAAAAGGCCCTACGGTCTTCAAAGGCTACTGGGAGATGCCCGAGGAAACAGCCGCGTCGTTTGTGGATGGCTGGTTCAAAACCGGTGACATCGGCGAACTAGATAGCAATGGTTTTCTCAGCATTACCGATCGCAAGAAAGACCTGATCAAGACTTCCGGCGGAAAGTTTATTGCCCCGCAGCCGATCGAGAATGCCCTGAAAACGAACGTCCTGGTTGCGCAGGCCGCCGTGCTGGGCGACAAGCGCAAATACGCCTCTGTCATCATCTCCCCGCATTTCCCGGTTTTGGAAGATTGGGCGCGCGCTAACGGAGTGGCTTTTTCGTCCTGGCAGGAGTTGGTCGCGTCAGAGAAGGTGCGCGACCTTTACAAAGGTATTCTGGAAGATTTAAACAAAAAGCTGGCGCATTTTGAAACTATTAAGAAGATCATCGTCGTGCCGGATGAATTTACCGTCGCCAGCGGAGAAATTACTCCCACGCTCAAACTCAAGCGCCGGGTGATTGAGGCCAAATATAAGCAGCAGATTGATGAGCTTTACCAGGAGCCCCATCCAATCGAAACTGCGCCGGTCGGATAAGTGGTTGGGTACACGTCAAGGCAGTAGGGCTATAAAGTTTTGGCTGATTTGCCTTACATCCGCTCAAGAGTAACTTTCATTACAATATCCACATGGATTCTCTCATCATTTCAGGCCGGCAGTTCCATTCGCGATTGATCGTCGGCACGGGTAAATACAAATCTGGCCAGGAAACGGCGCGCGCCATTGAAGCCAGCGGCGCGGAGATGGTCACGGTCGCCGTGCGGCGGGTGAATCTTGACCGCAACAAGGAATCCCTGCTGGATTTTATTGATCCCAAAAAATATTTTCTTCTGCCCAACACCGCGGGATGTTACACGGCGGAAGAAGCCATTCGCGCAGCCAGGCTCGGCAGAGAGGTGGGGCTTTCTGACTGGGTGAAGATTGAAGTTATCGGCGACCAGAAAACGCTTTATCCCGATGTGCAGGACACGATTGAAGCCACGCGCGTCCTGGTAAAAGAGGGCTTTACCGTTCTGCCTTACACGTCGGACGACATTGTGGTAGCTAAAAAACTGTTGGACGCAGGGGCCAGCGCGATCATGCCTCTGGGCGCTCCCATTGGAAGCGGCCTGGGGATACAGAATGCCGCCAACATCCAGATACTCCGCGAGATGATCACGGAGGTCCCCCTGATTCTGGATGCAGGCGTGGGAACAGCTTCTGACGCCGCCATCGCCATGGAACTTGGCGCGGATGCTGTCTTGATGAATTCAGGAATCGCGAATGCCGAAAATCCTGTGCTCATGGCCGAGGCGATGAAGCACGCAGTGATCGCAGGCCGGGCCGCCTTCATGGCCGGAAGAATGCCCAGAAAACTCTATGCTACAGCGAGTTCCCCAATGCAAGGGATTGTGCGGTAAAGCGAACACGTTTGCTGGGCCGCGGCTTCTCTCCGCGCATTTTTTTCCCTGATTTCTTATCGCGTATTATCCAACGCGACGCCCACAGGCTGCCCGCCGGTGGTAAGCGTTGTGGCGGTCCCGTTGATGGACCGCGTTGGCGTAATGTTGCCGCTTGCCGTCGTGGTGAGGTTGGTGAAAATCGCTATACGGGCGGCTCCGGGATCGGCGTTGTAAAGAGTGCCGGTACCGGATGGATTCACCGCAATCTGGTCAGGCACTGAAAAGCCGGTATTGCTTCCGCTGATTTCCGCCACGGGAGCTATATTTCCGTTGGCTATAGCGGCGTTGGCATAGGCGGTAATACTGGCGGGCGAAGCGTTGCTAACTACGAGACGGCCAGCACCATCCACCTGCAATGCCCCCGGATTGGCCAGATGAGTTGCTGCACCCTGCACCGTCCGGTTTGCGCTTGCAGCGCCGTTGAGAGTGCTGGCACCGTCATAAATATGAACGGCGTTTGCAGCCTGGTCGGCAACGTAAAGCCGATCATTGGCTGCATCTACAAAAATTGCCGATACGGCAAACCCTGGTGTGATATTCCGTGCAGGAGCAACGTTTGCTGTAGCAGTAGAGGCTGAATTAAAGACGTGGATGTCTATAGCGTCCGCCACATAGAGCATGTCTCTGCCGCGGTCCAGAGCCACGTCAGTAGGAGTTACCAGCGTAGTGGAACCGCCGACAATCGTCCGGTTCGGAGCGATGTTGCCGTTCTTGGTGCTGATATTGTCAAAAATCAGGATAGAAAGATCGCCGTTGTTTGCGACATACAGGCGATCGGCGATTGCATCCAGGGTGATAAAGACCGGGCCGTTGAGTGTGGTGTTCACACCGCTAATCATGGCTGCCGGCGCGATGTTGCCGCCGGTTGTAAAGGCGTTATCAAAACGTAAAATTGAGTTCGCCGCGCTGTTTGAGACATAAAGTTTACCGGTGGCGGTCGGGTTTGGCGTAGGTGTTGGCGAAGGGGTCGGCGTCGGGGTGCCTCCGCCGCCGCCTAGTGTCCGGCGAGGCGAAATCACGCATCCTGCGATCAGTATCAGGCAGAAAATTGCCACGCACACACGTACCACGGAGAAGCTGTCTTTTAGTTTCATTACCTGGAGCATTATTAGGTAATCATAACCCAGTTTTTGAGGATTCTAATGACGTATTCGCGGCGTGTATTTGACACCAAAGGTAATCTCAGATCCTCTGCAAACAGCTCCTCTGCAAACAGCAAAAAACGCGGTCGAAACCCTGGCCGCCTTTTTCCTGAATTACGTTTTAGGTCAGCTCAGGGATTACTTCTTGTCCCCGGACTGCTTCAGCATGGCGATCTTTTCCACATGGAGAGTGCCGTCGTCAAGTTTGCCAACTATGCTGACATGGTGGCCTTCATGGCCTTTCAAAATATCCTGATTATCTACGTTCAGAACGCTTTTGTCTTTTTCCGAAACAAAGACCAGCTTTGATCCGGCTTCAGCGCACTTTTTAACGCAGTCGGGATTATCAATGTCCTTGGCGCCGCACTTCTCATTGCTTACCCAACCGCTCATCTTGGTTTCTTTGGGCTTGGCCTGCGATGCAGACGTTACGATTGCAATCGCGCATAAAACC
>DATBCN010000104.1:0-2533 GCA_036270475.1 Candidatus Angelobacter sp.
CGCCGGGTTTATGTGCATTACTTTTTTACGGCGGCAGCAGGCACGGCCACGGGAGCCGCAGGCGCTCCGGTCAACTCCGCTTTCACCGCGGGCGAAATCTTATCCGCGTTTTTTACCAGCACGGCAACCTGCCAAATCTCCGGCTCCGTCAGACGGCCCTTGAATCCCGGCATCCCGGTCATGCGAATTCCGCCTTCCACCTTCCAGTAACTTTCCCAGGCGTCATCATCGGTTACCCCGGTTCCCTTAAAAAGCTGCGGCGGCTTCGGGGACATGCCGTCGGCGATGGCAGTCTTGCCAGCTTCCGGCACCCCGTGGCACACCGCGCAATTTTCTTTATAGACTTTGGCCCCGGCTAACAGGTTCGTCTCGTCGGCGGGAACTTGCGGTTCCGGATGCGGCAATCGATCCAGATAGGAATTCAGCCCCATTTTGGCAAAAGTGCGCTCAAGGGGCATTTCAGGGGCGGTGACCGCCACCGGCGCATGTCCGCCCGAAAAATACAAGTACATGCCCGCCGCTACTCCGGCGATGCCCAGAATGATTCCCAGCAGGATTCCCTTGATCATAAGTCGTGAGTACCCCTAAAGCGGCTAATGTCCGTCGAACCACAGCCAACGGTTCCGGTAGTTTACTGGAACTCCCACGGAATCCGTAACGCTCTTTTGCCTCATTTCGACCTCTGGCAAGCTCCTAAATCATCGGTTCAATCGCTTTAGTTGACCTTCCAATTTCCGTAGGCCCGCGTAACCTTTTCCTCTCCCAAATCGTCTTAATGATGCGTAACATACGGATACCGTCGTACTGCGTCTAGAGACTAGAGAAGCCGCTGTCGCATCCCGGCGATCGCTGTCATCAGGCAGGCTCTCTTGCGTACCCGCGACTCATTCTTAGGAGCTTAAGGTGGGCCATTTGAAATCGTTGGAATTACCTGAATCGGGCCAATCCGTTCGCGGGGTCTCGCGGCCCGGATCGTCCGGCAGCCGCGTCTGGATTTGGGTAGTGCTGGTTTTATTGGCGATTGCCGGTTTTTGGTATTACCGCTCCTCCCACGCCAAGGATGCGCAATCCGCCGGTGCTTCCCCTGCTCCAGGCAAGGGCGGTGCGCCCGGATTTGGCGCCGGAAATTTTAGCGTTCCGGTGGTTGTTGCAGCAGCCACAAAAGGCGATCTCCCCGTTTATCTTAGTGGCCTCGGCACGGTCACTCCGCTGAGCACGGTCACTATCCGCAGCCGCGTGGACGGCCAGTTGGTCAACGTGGCATTTAAAGAAGGGCAGTTCGTCAAAGAAGGCGATCTTCTCGCGCAAATTGACCCGCGCCCGTATCAAGTGTTGTTGGAACAGGCCGAGGGCCAGCTTGCCAAAGACCAGGCGCAACGTAAGGACGCGGAAGTGAATCTGGAGCGTTTCAAGCTCTTATTCAATGATGGAGTCATCCCAAAACAGCAGCTCGATACCCAGGCAGCCTCGGTAGGGCAGTTCGACGGCGCCATCAAGACCGATCAAGGCCAGATTGATAATGCCAAGCTGCAGCTGACGTATTCGCGCATTACCGCGCCAATTTCCGGCAGAATCGGCCTCCGTCTGGTTGACCCCGGCAACATCGTTCATGCCACGGACACCAACGGTTTGCTGATCATCACCCAAATTCAGCCGATCGCCGTCATTTTCACGTTGCCGCAGGATCAGTTGCCGCAGGTATTCGATAAATTGCGTAAGGGCGCCGCGCAGTTGGCCGTCGAAGCCTTTGACCGTAACAACACCCAGAAAATTGCCGCCGGTAAACTGCTCACCATCGACAACCAGATCGACGTTACAACAGGAACTTACAAGCTCAAGGCAATTTTCAACAACGACGACAGCAGCCTCTTTCCCAATCAATTCGTGAACACTCATCTGCTGGTAGACACCAGGCGCAATCTGAGCCTGGTTCCCTTGGCCGCCCTGCAGCGCGGCCCGCAGGGCACCTACGTTTACGTCGTTGAAAACGGCAACACCGCAAAAATTCGCAACGTCACCGTCGCTCAGACCACCGCCGGCACCGTCGGCATCAGCGACGGCTTGCAGCCCGGTGATGTGGTGGTGACCGACGGCCAGGATAAACTGCAGGATGGCACCAAGGTCGTTCCCAATCAGGCTCCGGCTGCGCCGGCCAACACCGCGAACGCTCCCGCGAGCTCGCCCGCTACTGCCAAGGTGCCCGCACCCGCTGCCAGCGCTCAAGGTTCCAAACCATGAATCCGTCTCGGCCGTTTATTTTGCGGCCTGTCGCCACCACGCTCCTGATGGTGGGCGTGCTTCTGGTGGGGTTTGTGGCCTACCGGCAATTGCCGGTTTCCGCTTTGCCCCAGGTGGACTATCCCACCATCCAGATCCAAACTTTTTATCCTGGCGCCAGTCCCGATGTGATGGCCTCTTCCGTCACCGCGCCGCTGGAACGCCAGTTCGGAGAAATCCCCGGCCTCAATCAGATGACATCGACGAGCTCCTTCGGCAGCTCCGTCGTCACACTGCAATTCGATCTCGAACTCAA